>JBAXMH010000215.1:0-8071 GCA_037134395.1 Chloroflexales bacterium | reverse complement strand
TCAGGGTCGAGATGATGGTGTTGAACTTAAACTCGGCAATATCGCGCTCAACCCGCATCATCGTCTGATGGGTGACGCGGCGCAACTGGCGCTCGCTGAAGTCGCCGGGCTGGTCGGACTCATCGCCGGGGCTGAGGACAATCCGCCAGACCCGGTCTAGCCAGCGGCGCACGCCGGGCACGCCGTCGGTATTCCAGGGCACCGCCGCCTCAAAGTCCGAGATGAAACACTCGTAGCCGCGCAGGGCGTCCGCGCCGTGCTTCGCAACCACGTCATCGGGCGTGATCACATTGCCCTTCGACTTCGACATTTTCTCGATCACCAACTGGCCATCTACCTCGCGGGCGGGGGCCAGGATCAAGCCCTGGTTGCGCAGACACTTGAACGGCTCAAAGAACGGGACAATCCCCAGGTCGTAGAGCGCCTTTGTCCAGAAGCGCGAGTAGAGCAGGTGCATCACCGCATGCTCGGCCCCACCGACGTACATGTCCACCGGCAGCCAGTAGCTCAACTCCTGGGGCGTGGCGATCTGGCCGGGGTTATGCGGGTCGGTGTAGCGCATGTAGTACCAGGACGAGCATGCGAAGGTGCCCATCGTGTCGGTCTCGCGGCGACCAATACGACCGTCGGGCAGCGTCACCTGCACCCAATCTTCGATCAGGGCCAGGGGCGACTCGCCGGTGGCCGTGGGTTCGTAGCTCTCCACACCCGGCAGGGTTAGGGGCAGTTGGTCGTCGGGCACGGGAATCTCCAGACCATCCTCGGTGTGGATGATCGGAATAGGCGTGCCCCAGTAGCGCTGGCGGCTGATCAGCCAATCGCGCATCTTATAGTTGAGGCGGCCCTGACCCTGGCCCTGCTGCTCCAGGTAGGCAATCGTTTTGCTGATCGCCTGATCGCCGGACAGACCGTTAATCGGCCCAGAGTTGATCGGTGAGCTGTACTCGCTGTGGTAGATCAGATCCTGGTAGGCAGGCACCGTGGCCAGGTAGGCCATAAAGCTGGGCAGGGCGTCAATCTGTAGAGTGGTGCGGATGCGGTCGCTAATCTGCTCATCGGCGGCCACCGAGTCGAAGGGAATAACCGCATCGGGGAAGATCACCAGCCAGCCTGAGCCAACCACCTCTGTCCAGCCCTCGACGAGGTGCGGGCGCACCAGTTCGGCGTAGGCGTGAGCCTGGGTTCCGGTCAGGGTGACAGTCAGGGTGCCATTGCCATCGTCGCTGAAGGTGTAGCCAGCCGCGTGCAGGGCTGCGGGCAGGGCATCGTCATACGTGTGCGGGTGCAGCAGCGAGCGGGCTACATCATCGCTGCGGGCGATCACCGGGATAATCGGCAGACCAAACTTGAGGGCGAAGGCGAAGTCGCGCTCGTCGTGGGCAGGTACGGCCATAATCGCGCCGGTGCCATAGCCCATCAGTACATAGTCAGCCACCCAGATCGGGATGCGCGCACCGTTCACCGGGTTCAGCGCGTAGCCGCCGGTGAAAACGCCGGTCTTCTCTTTATCCTCCACCGCCACCACAGCCACGCCCTTAGCCTTGGCCTGAGCCGCGTATGCCTCCACGGCGGCGCGCTGATCCTCGCTGGTGATGCTCGGTACCAGAGGGTGTTCAGGTGACAGCACCATAAAGGTCGCGCCCCACAGCGTATCGGGGCGGGTGGTGTAGACAATGATTTCAGAGTGCAGATTGTTGATTGACGATTGATTCTGCTGAGAATCCCCGGCTGCAATCGGCAATCCAAAATCGGCAATCTGAAAGATCACCTCCGCGCCCTGCGAGCGACCGATCCAGTTGCGCTGCATGGTCACGATTCGGCCCGGCCAGTCTACCGTGTCTAAGTCGCGATCCAGGCGGTCGGAGTAGGCCGAGATGCGGAAGAACCACTGCTTCAGTGTCTTACGCTCGACCAAGGCACCCGAGCGCCAGGCGGTGCCGTCGGGCAGCACCTCCTCATTGGCCAGCACCGTCTTGTCAACCGGATCCCAGTTCACGGTGGCCTCGCCCCGATAGGCCAGGCGGAAGCGTTTGAGAACGTCCTGGCGTTCCCGTGGCGAAAAGGCATTCCACTCAGCGGCGCTCACCTGCTGGTCAGAGAGCGCCAGACCCAGGTTGCTGGTGCCGTGCGCAGCCAGTTCAGTCTCCAGTTCCGTGATCGGACGAGCCTTATCAGCGCGGGAGTCATACCAGGAGCCATAGAGGCGCAGGAAGATCCACTGCGTCCAGTGGTAGTACTCCGGCGTCGAGGAATTAATCTCACGGCTCCAGTCGTAGCTGGCCCCGATCAGGTTCATCTGGCGCTTGTAGTTCTCGGCGAAGCGCTGGATAAGGACAGACGGGTTCGTCTTCAGCTTGATCGCCGCATTCTCGGCGGGCAGGCCGAAGGCGTCCCAGCCCATCGGGTGCATGACGTTGTAGCCCTTCATGCGATAGTAGCGGGCGACCAGATCGGTGGGGACGTAATTACGACAGTGGCCCACGCTCAGACCTTCGCCACTGGGGTAGGGAAAGAAATCTAGGATGTAGTACTTAGGGCGCTCGTCGGTGGGGGCGGTCTTATACAATTCATCGGCGGCCCAGCGATCCTGCCACTTCTTCTCAATAGCGACGGGGTCGTAGCGCTCGGCGAAGGTCTTATCGGGCTTTGCGTCACTCATAGATAGATGACCCTTGGGTGCGGAATTTCAGCACACGCATTCTTTATTTTACACGATATCCGTAAACTGTAAGCCGGTATTATAGCACAGCTATGCCATAGATCGCTTAGTTGAAGGGTGCGCTTGACAACTATACCGTCTGGACGGTATAGTTGTTTTGTACCCACGTGGATCACGGAAAGGCGCGGGGATGATCTTATGATACGCACAAAGCGTGAGGCAATTCTCGCGGGTGCCTGTCGAGTAGTGCGGGCCGAGGGTGGAGCGGGATTGACTCTGGAGGCAGCCGCCCGCGAGGCGGGGGTGAGCAAGGGTGGCCTGCTCTACCACTTTCCGAACAAAGAGGCCCTGATCGCAGGGATGATGAGCCAGATCTGTGCCGATTTTGATGCGGCCATTGAGCAGGAGTTGGCCGACGACCCGGCACCCGGCCCAGGACGCTGGGTGCGGGCCTACGTCCGGCTCTCCTGTAACATTGAGGCACAGCCCTTGGACGTGCTCTATTCTGCCTTGGTGGCTGCCATCGGCACGAACATCAATCTGCTGGAGCCGCTGCGCGCCGCCTTCGACCGTTGGCAGCGCCGCGCCGTGGATGACGGGCTTGATCCGGCGTTGGCTACGATGGTACGTCTCACCGCCGACGGACTCTGGTTTGCCGACCTGATGGGCTTTGCCCCACCAGACGCGGGCCTGCGCGCCCAGGTCTGCGCCCGCTTGATCTCACTCGCCGATAATGATGACATGTCTGGTTAAGATTGCCAGGGGAGGATTTTTCTGTGAATATCAACGCCCTCCTGATCCTACTCGCAGCCATCGTCAGCGAGGTTATTGGCACCACCTCGCTCAAGCTCTCGGAGAGCTTCAGTCGGCCCATGCCAAGCCTGATGGTTGTGCTGGGCTACGGACTCTCTTTCTACCTGATGTCGCTCAGCCTCAAGCAGATCCCCCTCGGCACCGCCTACGCAATCTGGTCGGGACTGGGGACTGCCGCCACGGTGGCCGTAGGTGTGTTGCTCTGGAAGGAGTCGCTTGATCTGGCGCGGATTATCGGCATCGCGCTGATTATCGCTGGGGTGCTGGTGCTGAACTTTCTGTCGAAGACAGCGGCGGCGTAACGATCACCTCGCCCAGATCGGCCTGATCGCTGATAAAGCCTTGACTCCTCATTCTCTATTCTCTGCCCAAGACAGACATTGACATCTTTACGTACTAGGTTGCACAAAGCCATTCTTTGTAGTACGATTGTTCACGTGTGTATGTATAGAGACCAGAAATAGGGCGTGTCATGAATCGGCTGCTTCCCGTTTCCTCGCGTATGTTTGACCGGCTAGAGTCTGAGTGGGATAGTCCACGTATGCGTCACCTGATCGCCGATATGCTAATCTTTAGCTTTGTTGGCGTACTCCTTGTGATTGAGGCCCGCCGATGGGCGTTTCTACCCCCGTCGCTGCTGGCTATCGTACCGACAAACCACTTCTACGCGGTCGATTTTACCCTCCAGCTCGTTCAGATCGTCGGCCTCGCCGGAATCGTTTTCGGCCTGGCCCGATCAGTTGCCAATACAGTTGGGAAGCAACTGGAAATCCTCTCGCTCATCCTGCTACGCGGGGCCTTCCGCGAACTCACCGCCTTTGATGAACCCATCACGTGGAGCAAAGCGCAGCCTACTATCTTGCCCATCATCGCGCTGGCAGGCGGGGCGCTGGTGATGTTTGTAATCCTGCGATTCTACTATCGGGTGCAGCAACATCAGGGAGTTAAGGACGATTTTTATAATCTGGCTGGGTTTGTGGCCATGAAGAAGTTGATCGCGCTGGGGCTGTTGTTGGCCTTTTTTGCGATCGGCCTCTATACAGTGCAGCAGTATCTGGCAGTCGGGCGAGCGGTCTCCTTTTTCAGTGATTGCTACACCATCCTGATTTTCCTCGATGTGCTGCTGGTGTTTGTCTCCATGCACCATAGCTCGACCTACCATGTCGTCTTTCGTAATACCGGGTTCGCTGTCGCTACAGTTCTGATCCGGGTGGCGGTCATTGCGCCAGCACCGTTCAACGCCATGATCGGCGTTGGCAGCGCACTCTTCGCCGTCGGCCTGACCTTGGCGTACAACGCTTTTTCCTCAACAATCGCGGGAGCAGTCGCTATCCCGCCAACCGACACAACACCGAGTACGCTCCCGCCCGCCGCGCCGCCCCCAGCCCAGAACGGCGTAAAGAAACATGTGAGCAGCGAGGCACTGAAGATCTGAGACGAGGTGCGGTGTGTCTGCTCAGCCCTCTCCCTCAGCCACACCAACGCTGGCGATCATCATTGTCTCCTGGAATGTGCGTGAACTACTGCGGCGATGCCTGCACTCGGTGGCGGATTCTCTGACGGGCAGCACCCTCGCCTACGAGATCATTGTAGTGGACAACGCCAGCGGCGATGGCACACCACAGATGCTGCGGGCCGAGTTTCCCAAGGTGCGGCTGATCGAGTCTGGGGCGAACCTGGGCTTTGCAGCGGGGAATAATCTGGCGCTGCGCTTTGTGTTGCCGATTGGCTCAGAGCAGTCTGTTGTTCCCGACTACGTGCTGCTGCTCAACCCAGATACCGAGGTGGTCGCTGACGCGATTCTGCGGCTAGTGGCCGAGTTGGAGTCTCATCCGGAGGTGGTGGTCGTCGGTCCGCGTCTGCGTTACGGCGACGGTAGCGTGCAGTCCTCGCGGCGGCAGTTTCCAACGCGGGCGGAGATGCTCTGGGAGAGTACGCTGCTGGAGCGGCTCTGGCTGCACAATCCCTGGGTGCGCCGCTACCGCTGCGCCGATCAGCCTGATGATCTGGCCCAGCCGGTGGGCTGGCTCGTGGGCGCGGCCCTGCTGGTGCGAACGACAGCGATCACGCGGGCCGGGCTGCTCGACGAACGCTTTTTTATGTATAGTGAGGAACTGGAGTGGCAGTACCGATTGCAGATTGCGGATTGCGGATTGCCGATTGTCTTGCCCCAATCCACAATCCGCAATCCGCAATCCACAATTAAGTACGTTCCTGAAGCGGAGATTATCCATTACGAGGGCAAGAGCAGCGAGCAGGCGATCACCCGGCGGCACGTCAATTTTCAGCGCAGCAAGCTGCTGCTGGCGCGAATGTGGTACGGCTGGGGATTCGCCGGACTGCTGCGGTTCGCTCTGCGCCTCGGCTACGCCTATGAGATTATCGCTGAAGGAATCAAGCTCACGCTCGGCCATCGCCCCGCCCTGCGCCGCCAGCGGATCGCGGTCTACCGCGAGGTGCTGCGGGAGCTAAGTCGCACGTAGCGGCCTTCAATACTGGCGCTTGACCAGCATGTAGAACCACCAGCGATCAGCCGTAATCGCGAAGAGCAGGATGAGGCCAGCGATCACGATCCAGCGGCCATAGCTCCAGCGGCCCCAGATCCGATCCAGCACCAGCGCGGCGGCAATGCAGATCAGGGGCATCATGAAGAAGACATGTTTGAGTACCATGTCGGCGACATAGGCGCTAAACGCCGTGTAGACCAGCAGAATGGCGATCCATGCGCTCCACAATGCCCGGTAGCGCCCAGCTTTGTCGTCAATATACAGCCATATAAAGCCGATCAGGGCGACCACAAGCAGGAGATCGGTGATGTGGTTGCGCATGAAGGCGTTATTCGCCAGGATATTGCTCAGCGGACTTTCACGTGGCTCTACATCTGTCCGCAGCTCGGCGTTGGCCTTTGCCAAAACGCTGTTGATGACGGAAGGAAGAGTTGAGCTGACAAAAACTGCCGCAAACTGGTAGTGGTAGATCGCGAAGGAAAAGATTTCGGCCACCAGCATGCCGACGACGAGTGCCTGAATGATCCCCCAGTTCGGCCTGATGCCCTGTAACGCTTTGATCACGATCAGCACGCCGAACATGGTGAAGGCTAGAAGCCCGATCATCGTATAGGAGAGAATCGCGAGCGCCAGCAGCGCTGCCCACATGCCGAAGGATCGCCACTGTCGCACCTCTGGCATATGCTCGTAGTTTAGCGTCAGGAAGGTGATCGCCAGCAACGCCGCCCATAGCCCAAACTGGGTCGGGTAGTTGCCCCACGACAGCAGAAAGTAGGGCATGGGGAGTAGGTGGTAGAGTCCTGATGCTAGTAGCGCCGCCCGCTCGCGGCGGAGAGTCGCCAGCGTGATCAGGAAGATCATCAGCCCTTTGCTGGTATCGAGAATCCCGCTCAGCCCGTTCATCGCATTGCCAATAGCGATGCCCATGAGCCGCAGCGGGGCGATGATAATATACCAGAGCGGAGAGTAAGGCATGTAGCCGCTCTCAAGGCCCACCGTCCCACCCATATACGACGTGAAGCCGGGACGGTAGAGTTCTAAAAAACGACCATCGAGCAGCATCTGTACGCGCACCGTATGCGCCGCCTGATCATAAAAAATCGCAATCGGGTAGAGCATGCCGCCGAGCTTGAAAATCAGGGCCAGGCCAAAAATCGCCCACAGCCAGTTCCCGTTTGCGGGCGTGATCTCCAGATCGTAGCGCCGCATAACCGTCTGCATCAGACGTTGCAGCGGCCAGAGTAGCAGGTGCAGCAACAGCAGGGTGATCACCCAGCGGGTGAGACCAATTGTGATCAGCAGCCGGGCCTGGGCTAGCCCTACCAGAAGGCAGATCAGCACTACGCCAGACAGCAGGGCCGCTGCGCTGCTGGAGAGACCAACTCGCAGCCCAAACCACCAGAGCAGGGTGACGATCACCAACATCACCGCTGTCGTCGTCAGCGGCGGGAATGAGTTCAGCCCGCGCACCTCAACCGTGAACAGGGCCACACCCAGCGACCGCTGATCATCAACTGAGGGACGATAGAGGTCGCTCTCGAATTCCAGCAGCAGATCGCCCGCCGTTGGGGGCAGGACGAGATCGTAGAAAATAGTCTGGTTGACATCTCGCAGAGGGAATGTGGTCGAGAATGTGCCAGAGCGCAGCGTCAGGGCGGGAGTCTTATACGGTGCTGGACGCCAGCCGCTGATTTTTAGCCGCACCCGGTAGGGACCCGACCCGGAACCGGGCAGCAAGATAGTCGATCCCCGTGTAGTATAGGCAAAGGCGGTTTGGTCGTTCTGCGTATCTCTCAGAAAGCCGTGCAGGAAGGGCCGCGCATACGAACTGCCCATATCGAGCGTAACCGTATTTT
Organism: Chloroflexales bacterium; assembly: GCA_037134395.1. GTDB lineage: Bacteria > Chloroflexota > Chloroflexia > Chloroflexales > Chloroflexaceae > Oscillochloris. Next base: position 236 of record JBAXMH010000215.1, on the reverse strand, counting down.
CCACCCGATAGACAATCCAGAGCCCTATGAGTGTGATCGCATAGAGAACACCTAACGAGATTGCCAGTGCCTTTACCCGCCGCCACAAATCGGGACTCCATGACGGTACTTTTCTCGCATTGCGGGGCAACATATCAGGTATCCTGTAGACCTTGGCGACTTGAAAACGTGGCGACTATACCATTCTCTGCTATTATGATCAAAGGCACTACCGCAAAAGGAACGCTGTCACGTTG
>JBAXMH010000214.1:0-8093 GCA_037134395.1 Chloroflexales bacterium | reverse complement strand
CTGACACCTGACACCTGACACCTGACACCTGACACCTGACACCTGACACCTTGTCCTACGAAGGAATCTTTCGGCTATCGCGGTACCACCCGCTGGTGAAGGCTGGCGGGGTGGAGGGGTTGGCCGACTGGATGCGGCTGAGGAAGGCCAGGGCCACGACCGCTGCCAGATCGCCCAGGTTGTCGTCGGGGGGCGGTGCGTCCATCAGAGGGCGTTGGCTCGACTCGGTGGTGTAGGTGCCGGACACGAACTCCTCGTCGTTGACGATCAAGCGGAGTAGGCTGAGATTGGTACGCACCCCGCTGATCTGAAACTCTTGGAGCGCACGGTGAACTCGGTTCAGACACTCCTCGCGGGTGGCACCCCAGACGCCCAGTTTGGCCAGCAGCGAGTCGTAGTGGACGGGTACATCCGCACCGGCGTAGGCGTAGGTATCTACGCGCACATTTGGGCCACCGGGAGTGCGGAAGCCAGTGATATGGCCGGGGCTAGGCAGGTAGCCGTGCCAGGGGTCTTCGGCGTTGATTCGGCAGAACATAGCCACCCCACTCAGGCGTACCTGCTCCTGGGTGTAGCCAAGGTGTTCGCCGGCAGCGATGCGCAGTTGCTCACGCACTAGGTCAATCCGGGTGATCATTTCGGTTGCCAGATGCTCGACCTGGATACGTGGCTTGATCTCGGTGAAATAGTGCTGACCGGCGTTATCAACCACAAACTCAACCGTGGCGGCTCCACGGATGCCAAAGAGTCGGGCGATGTGCAGGGCGGTCTGCCAGATCGCCTCGCGCTGAACCTGGGTAATACCGGGGGCGGGAGACTCGCCGATCACCTTGCGAGTATTGCGCTGGATCGATCCATCGCGCTCGCCGAGGTGGATGAGTGTGCCGTAATTGTCGCCCAGCACTGGCACCTCGATATAGCGCGAGGCCGCCATTGCGGCCTCCAGGTAGATGTGAGCGTCACCATAAAACGCCTGAGCCGCCCCGGAGGAGCGCAGGACAACCGACTGGAGCGATTCGCGATCGCGGACGACGTGGGTGCCACGCCCATGCCCACCGGCGTGAGCCTTGACGACTAGAGGAAAGCCGATAGCATCCGCTTCGGCCAGCATAGCCGAACCTTCATCGGGTGCGAAGGCCCGCGACGAGGGATAGGTGGTGGCGATACCGGCAGCCCGCACCTGCGCGACGGCACCGATCTTATTGCGCACCTGCTCTAATATGGCACTTCCCGGCCCGATCACCACGATCCCAGCCTCCTCACAGGCTCGTACAAAGCCGGGGTGCTCGGAGATCATCCCATAGCCGGGGTGAACAGCGTCTACGCCGGCGCGGCGGGCCACGGCGAGCATCTCGTCCGGGTCGCGATAACTGCCTGTCCCGCTGAGGGCAAAGGCTTCATCGGCCAATCGCACGTGCAGCGATCCGGTGTCGTCGGGCTCGTACACGGCTACGGCAGCGATACCCAGATCCCGGCAGGCACGCACGATACGGACAGCGATCTCGCCACGGTTGGCAACTAATACTTTTTTGAACATACGTCTCTCTTTCCCCTCACCCCCTGCCCCTCTCCCACACGGGGAGAGGGGAGATCTCGTAGCAGGGCGCTTTCGGCTCCCCCTCTCCCGCTCTGGGAGAGGGGGCTGGGGGGTGAGGGTTGGGGGGTATCATAGCAAGGTTACATTGGCGAGATGCCGTGCTTCTTGGGTACGTGGCGGTCGCGTTTGGTGAGGGTGACGTGCAGAGCGCGGATCAGGACGCGGCGGCTGTCGCGTGGCTCGATCACGTCGTCAATCAGGCCACGGGCGGCGGCGACGTAGGGATTGTTGAACTTCTCCTGGTACTCAGAGACGAGTTCGGCGCTGCGGGCCTTGGGGTCTGCAGCAGACTTCACCTCGTTGCGGAAGAGAATATTAACCGCTCCGGCTGCGCCCATCACGGCCAGTTCGGCATTTGGCCAGGCGTAGAGCAGGTCGCCACGTAGACCCTTACTGCTCATCACGCAGTAGGCTCCGCCATAGCTCTTGCGCAGGATGAGCATCAGCTTGGGCACGGTGGCCTCGGAATAAGCGTAGATCAGGCGCGCACCGTTGCGGATGATCCCGCCGTACTCCTGGCTGGTACCGGGCAGGAAGCCGGGCACGTCTTGGAGGGTGATAATCGGGATGTTGTAGGCATCGCAGATGCGGATGAAGTGGGTAGCCTTGATGCTGGCCTTGATGTCAATCGTGCCAGCCAGGGACATGGGCTGGTTGGCTACCAGCCCCACCACAAAGCCATCGAGGCGGGCGAAGCCGACCACCATGTTTTGCGCCCAGAGCTCGTGGATCTCCAGAAAACGCCCGTCATCTACGATGCTGGCGATGACTGTGCGGACATCGTAGGGTTTGTGTGGGTCTACCGGCACCAGTTGCTCTAGCTCAGGACAGCGCCGCTCCGGGTCGTCACGCGGGGCGATGTAGGGCGGGTCACTCTGGTTATTGGAGGGCAGGTAGCTCAGGAGCTCGCGCACCTTGAGCAGGCACTCGCGGTCATCGCTCGACAGGAAGTGGGCCACACCGCTCTCGGTGGCGTGGATGCGCCCGCCGCCCAGTTCCTCCTGGCTGACGTTCTCCTGCATCACCGACTTGACCACCTCGGGGCCGGTGATGAACATGTAACTGTTTTCGGTCATGAAGATAAAGTCGGTGAGTCCTGGCGAGTAGACCGCGCCACCGGCGCAGGGGCCAAGGATGACCGAAAGCTGCGGGATGACGCCAGAGGACTCGCAGTTGGCGTCGAAGATGCGAGCGTAGCCGCCCAGGCTATCTACGCCCTCTTGGATGCGCGCACCGCCGGAGTCGTTCAGGGCCACGAACGGGCAGCCGTAGCTGAGGGCCATGTTCATGGCCTTGACGATCTTGTTGGCGTGCATCTCGCCGAGGGAACCACCCATCACGGTGGCATCCTGGGCAGCGGCGAAGACCTGACGGCCATGCACAAGACCAAACCCAGTGATCACACCGTCGCCGAGACGCGAACCTTTCCCGCCCATATAGCTATCGTAGCGCGGCGTCACCAGCGTATCAATCTCGTTAAAGCTGCCTGGGTCAAAGAGGAGATCGACCCGCTCCCGTGCGGTCAGCCGACCGCGCTTATGCTGCGCCTCGGCATCCTTGGCCGATCCAGCGGCCTCTGCCTTCCGCGTTCGCAATTTGTTGATATAGTCCTGCATGTTTTTCCTTCAATCTGAGCAGGCTGGACAGGAGTCAGGGGGAGTTTCTGCCCCCACGGTTCCCGTGCGCCCAGCGTGCGCAGCAATCGTCATCACACAGTTGCCGTAAACTCGCCACCAGCCAACAACCGGTGCGCAGGTCAGCTCGGTGATGATCGCAACCGGCGCCCATCCGTCCCGCTCGGGCGGAACGGGCAGGCATGTCACTGTCCGTGTATCAACCCTTAGCCCGTGCCGTGTGAACTTGAGCAGTGCCTCCTTCGCGCTCCAGATCGCTGTGGAGAGCATGTCGTACCGCTCAATCGGTGCGGAATCCAGGAGGGCCATCTCGGCTGATGTGTAGTAGGCGGCAGCAAATCCCTGTCCCCGCGATGTAATCTGCTCAATGTCGGCCCCAAGGGAGATTGCAGATTGCAGATTGCGGATTGGAGATTGGGCACCGGTGATCAGGGCACAGAGCGAGTAATCCTCGGTGTGGCTAATGCTGATGCACAGAGCGGAGATCTCTGCACAGAGGGCGGGATCTGCTAGGGCCAGCCCCGCTGGTGCAACTCGCGGGGCACCGTCGGGGTCGCCGATTACCCTGATCGCGGTCAGTGGCAGCGCCGCGCCGCGCTGACCCAGGTGCCATAGCACCAGCCGCTTCGCCGCAACGCGACCGAGCAGCCAGTCCTGCTGCCGCTTCTCGGTGTGCAAATCCTTGTAATAAGCGCGCTCCTCTGGGCCAAGTACGCACTGTGGCGGCGGACAATTTCGGCGCTCAACAATTAGCCAGTAGATCATCGGCCCTCACCCCTGGCCCCTCTCCCATCAGGGAAGAGAGGAGATTCTCGTCATAGGAAGCGTTTGGATCCCCTCTCCCATTCAGGGAGAGGGGCTGGGGGAGAGGGGCTAGATCTTCACTTGACCCGATAGGGCCACCGTATGGTAGCCCCGTAGCACCACGTAAACCTCGCCGGCCTCGTCACGCACTTGGGCGTCGAAACCGCCGTCGCCATCCGGGATGATCACGGCGAAGAGCGGCGGTTCGCCGGGGGCGGGCATAGGCTTGTAGACGGCCACCAATGTGACCTCAGCGGGCAGTGCGAGTACCCCCTCGCGGGCAGCCTGCCAGATCCCAGCGGTCTGGAAGCAGAGTTCGATCAGCAGCGGGTCAACGATGGCGGCGGCATGGGGCGGGCTGATCGCGGGCGGGCGCTGGATGGACATCACCCCGATGGCGCGGGTCTCATCGAGCAGCACTTTGTCGAGCACTTGGTAGGCCGGGCCGTGGAAGTAGATGCTGTAGATCTCGGGCGCCTCGATGGTGCGGGCCGAGTCGGACAAGGGCCAGAGCTGAGCTGGCTCGGGCGTGGTCAGGGGCGCACGGGTTAGCCGCAAATCGGCGCTAAAGTGCAAGGTGACATGCTCAGGCAGGCCGGGCGTCGGCGGCTTGAGGACTGAGCGTAGCTCCGTGTGGGCAAGCAGTTCGCCGTTGGCCTGTGGCCGGATAATCGCGCTCAGGTGAAGCGTGCGTGGCTGGTCGCGGTAGAACTTGAACGGGCTAGAGAAGCGGTCGCGGTCAATCTGCGCCACCTGGTAGCCAGGGGCCAGCAGGCTCACCAGTTCGGCGAATGCCTCGGTGCCCATCACACCTGGAAGCACCGCCGTGCCATCAATCCTATGGTCGTAGAGGAAGGGCTGAACCGTCGGATCCTGAATGGTCTCGGCCTCGATCCCGCCGTAGAGGTTGGCTGAGGTAAGCGAGCCGATCATCACCAGGGGCTGCTCACGGGCAGCGAGAGCCTGGCGAACCCGCTCCAGATCAATCCCGCCCTGCGGGTCAAGCTCGGCGGTGAGGATGCCAAGCTGGATGCCCACCAGGATCTCGCCGCGTGTCCCGCCGACGGTCAGCTCACGGCGAATGGTGGGGATGCCCACCTCGGGCGGCAGCATATCAATCCCGGCAGCCGCCATGATCTTGGGGATAGAGCCTCGGGTCGCCATACCGATACCGCCCCAGGCTGTCCAATCAATCGCGATACCCCGCGTATCTGGGCGTGTCCGACGCAACGAACTACTGATCTTGCAGAGGAGATCGTTGGCCGCGCTGTAGTCGGGCTGCCCGCTGTTGCCGAAGCGGCCCGCCACCGAGCTAAAGACCACCGTGGCCCCAATCGGAATAGTATCAGCCGCCTTGAGGATGCTGAAGAATCCGTCGGCCTTGATGTCGAAGACCATGTCGAACTCGCGTGGCTCCTTCGAGGGCATGTTCTTACTGATCTCGATGCCGCCCGCGTGCAGCAGCACGTCAATCTTGGCGTGGCGCTCGACTACCTCGGCAATCACAGCGGCCACGGATGGGCCGTCGAGGAGGTTGACGCTGCGGTAGTGGGGCGTGCCACCAGCAGCGGTGACAGCCTCAATCGCCCGCAGGGCCACATCAGCGCGCTCGATCCCGGCCAGTCGCCGGTCAATCTGCACCGGCGTGGGCCGCTCGCCCGCCGCCTTCAGTTCCTCGATCAGGCTGAGCTTGAGCGCCTCACGGTCGCGGCGGAACAAAGCGATCTGCGGGTCGGTCGGGTCGGGCGTGGGCGTCAGATCGAGCAGGTAGAACGTACCGCCGCTCGCCGCCGCCAGGTCGGCCACAATCGCGCTGGTGATGCCGCCGGCCGCGCCGGTGACAACGAAAACGCTCTCGTGGTTCAGCTCCATACCGGGCTGTCCATCGGCGGCTGGCTGCTCAAGCAGGGTGATGCTGAAGCGCATCCCGTCGTGGTAGCCCACCTCGATCACACCGGGGTCGAAGAGAGTCTCCGCGATCAAGAGATCCGCAGGCTCGGCGGTCTTCCGTCCCAGCTCGAAATCCACCGCCTTCACGGTGATCTCGATCCGCTCGCGCTTAAACGCCTTGGTGATGCCGGTAACACCGCCGCCCAAGGGTGCGCTCGCGCCCTCGTCGCCGTAGCCGTGCAGGCCACCGAGGCGCGTGGCCGAAACCAGGAAGTTCTCCGGCCCCTTGAACTGCTCGTAGAGCGTGCGCAGGGTCAGGAACAGACTCTTGACCCGCACGCGGGTGGCTTCGCGGAATTCCGCCAGGTCGAGGGTCGTCAGCTCAGGCTCCGCATCGAGGGCCGGTAGCCAGTAGATACCCTGGATTGGCCCTTCGGCCAGCCAGGTTGTCAGGCGCTCGTTCAGCTCCTCAGTCGTGGGCGGCTCCTCGAACACGAGCGTGGTTACGCCGCGCTTCTGAAGCCGACCAACCAGGGACTTGCCGACGCCGCTATGATCCATCATCACGATCACCCGGCTACCTGCCTCCAGGAGTGCGCCGGTAGGCTTGCAGAGATCGAGTGGTGGCCGCAGCACCGGGGTGGGCACGCGGCGCGGCGCGAGGTCAGCACCAGCGATGTCGTAGGTTGTGGACGCCGACTCGGCAGGCGGTAGAGGCGTCTCGTGAGACGCCCCTACGGGGGCCGTCACGGGGGCCGCCGCACCCGACCCGGCCACCTTCAACTCGGGGCGCGACGTGTAGACGAAATTGATTACATGGCGCAGGGTGGGGTAGTCGCGCAGGGCCATGCTGTCGGGGCGCGGGATGTCGAATGCCTCGCGCACCGCCACAAAGGTCTCGGCCTGCTTGACTGTATCCACGCCCAGGTCGGCCTCCAGGTCGAGGTCGAGATCCAGCATCTCGGTCGGGTAGCCGGTCTTCTCGGCGATGATCGCCAGCACCTTCTCTGTGACCAGGTCTACCGAGGGTTGAGGGCTGAGGGCTGAGGGCTGAGGTGCCGCCACAGGCGTTGGCGCGGGGGCCGGGGCGACCGGGGCAGCCACCTTCAACTCCGGGCGCGCTGTGTAGACGAAGTTGATCACATGGCGCAGGGTGGGGTAGTCGCGCAGGGCCATGCTGTCGGGGCGCGGGATGTCGAATGCCTCGCGCACCGCCACAAAGGTCTCGGCCTGCTTGACTGTATCCACGCCCAGGTCGGCCTCCAGGTCGAGGTCGAGATCCAGCATCTCGGTCGGGTAGCCGGTCTTCTCGGCGATGATCGCCAGCACCTTCTCTGTGACCAGGTCTACCGAGGGTTGAGGGCTGAGGGCTGAGGGCTGAGGTGCCGCCACAGGCGTTGGCGCGGGGGCCGGGGCGACCGGGGCAGCCACCTTCAACTCCGGGCGCGCTGTGTAGACGAAGTTGATCACATGGCGCAGGGTGGGGTAGTCGCGCAGGGCCATGCTGTCGGGGCGCGGGATGTCGAATGCCTCGCGCACCGCCACAAAGGTCTCGGCCTGCTTGACCGTATCCACGCCCAGGTCGGCCTCTAGGTCGAGGTCAACATCCAGCATCTCGGCGGGGTAGCCGGTTTTGTCGGCGATGATCGCCAGCACCTTCTCCGTCACTGGGTCGGATGCCGGAGTCGGTAGGGGCGTCTCGCGAGACGCCCCTACGGGTGCCGCCACAGGCGTTGGTGCGGGGGCCGGTGCGACCAGGGTTGATACCTTCAGCTCGGGGCGCGCTGTGTAGACGAAGTTGATCACATGGCGCAGGGTGGGGTAGTCGCGCAGGGCCATGCTGTCGGGGCGCGGGATGTCGAACGCCTCGCGCACCGCCACAAAGGTCTCGGCCTGCTTGACCGTATCCACGCCCAAGTCGGCCTCTAGGTCAAGGTCAACATCCAACATCTCGGCGGGGTAGCCGGTTTTCTCGGCGATGATTGCCAGCACCTTCTCCGTCACTGGGTCGGATGCCGGAGTCGGTAGGGGCGTCTCGCGAGACGCCCCTACGGGTGCCGCCACAGGCGTTGGTGCGGGGGCCGGTGCGACCAGGGTTGATACCTTCAGCTCGGGGCGCGCTGTGTAGACGAAGTTGATCACATGGCGCAGGGTGGGGTAGTCGCGCA
>JBAXMH010000213.1:0-8100 GCA_037134395.1 Chloroflexales bacterium | reverse complement strand
ACCTGCGCAAGATCGCCAACCCGCTCAAGCCCACGGTTATGCTGGGCAAACAGGGACTCACCGAGCAGATCGTCGAGAAGGTTGCCCGCGAACTCAATGCCCACGAGCTGATCAAGGTGCGCTTCCTGGAGTTTAAGGATGAGCGCAAGCAGCTCACAGCGACGATTTTGGAGGAGACGGACAGCGCCCTGGTGGGGCTGATCGGCAATGTAGCCATCCTCTACCGTCAGCAGGCCGACCCTGAACGGCGCACGATCACGTTTCCCGGTAGCCACAGGGGAAACGATGATGATGCGTAAAGGGTTCTGGATTGCGTTCTGGGCCGCGCTTGGCACGGCGGTGTGGCGTGGGGCGCTGCTGCCGGCACGTTTGTGCAACGCACGGGTGAACGGGCTGCGTCGTGTGTCGCCGTTCTATGCCGGGTTTAGCTGGGATTACGGTGCGGGTGCTCGACCGCAGAGCATTATCTTCGACCTGGATCTGGGTGACGGGGCGGCGGGCAGCATCACCACTGACGGCGAGGCCACCGAAGCGGAGGTACCCTTGGGCAGCCCGGCAGCGGGGCCGTACCAGATCATCGCGACGGCTACCTACCGCATCCTCGGCGTGGTGCATACGCAGGTGTACCGCTTTGCGGGGGTACTGGCATAGTTACCGTAGGGGCGGGTCGCGACCCGCCCCTGCGGTCGTAGGGGCGGGTCGCGACCCGCCCCTACGACCCACGTTTACACCTACGACTTAATCTCGGCGATCTTCTGGCGTACCTGCTGGGCAAGGCGCTGGAGTTCGCGGTTCACCACGTACTGCCACTCCTCAGCCTCCTTGTCTTCCAGAGCGCCACCGCCATACTTCAGTTCCATCGCCAAGTTCCAGCCACGGCGCACGGCGAATCGCTCAAGCTCCTCGATCCGGCTGGGGGGCCAGCGTCGCCTGGCGAACTGCTGGAAGGCCAACTCCATGCGCCGTGTGCCGTCTGGATTGAGCGACGGCAGCGGGAACCATTGCTCGTTGTCCTTGGGGTCGGGTGCAGAGGCGCGGGAGAAGTAAAGTGATTTGTGGGGAACCGAGTAGCGCCATTCGCCATCGCCATCATAGTTGGCGGGGTTGTTGGCGATTGCACCAGTAAGCATGCGATCAGTGATGGTCATCGTCAAGCACCTCTATCTCAGCCGGGGCGGATGCGGGCGGATCAGGGTACAGGCGATCTCGCTCACGGCGTAGGATAGCATGCCGTGCGCGAGTGTGCAAACCCAGGTAGGGTATGGTACAGTGTCGCCTTATCGGCTCTATCCGACACATACGTAGCAGGAAGTGCGGTTGATGATAGTGGACGACCAGAGCAGCCGTATTACGCCGGCGATTGAGGATTACCTCAAGGCGATCTATACCCTCCAGCAACAGCGAGGGGTGGTCACAACCTCGATGCTGGGCGACCAGCGCGGGCTGAAACCTGGCTCGGTTACAGGGATGATTAAGAAGCTGGCCGAAATGCTCCTGGTGCAGCACACGCCCTACCAGGGCGTCCAGCTTACCGCCAGCGGCGAGCGGATTGCCCTTGAGGTCATCCGCCACCATCGCCTGCTTGAACTCTATCTGGTTGAGGCGCTTGGCTATAGCTGGGACGAGGTTCACGAGGAAGCCGAGAGGCTGGAACACCATATCAGCGAGAAGCTGGAGGCCCGCATCGCGGCCCGTCTCGGCGACCCGAATGTTGACCCGCACGGCGATCCGATCCCCACGCTTGAGGGCCGTCTGCCGCCCAGCGACGATTTGCGCCTGGCCGACCTCGCTGTTGGTGAGGATGCCCGGATCATGCGCGTGCGCGACCAGAGCGCCGAGCGGCTGCGCTATCTCGCTGACCTCGGACTGACCCCCGGAACCTGCGTGCGGATTGTGGATAGCGCGCCCTTCGACGGGCCGATCTCGCTCTGTGTCGGCACTCTGACCCACGCCCTCGACCGACGCCTCGCCCGCACAATTGAGGTTCAGCGCCTAACGTGAAATAGCCGATAGCCGATAGCCGATAGCTGATAGCCGGCTAAAGCCTGGACTCCTCCTTCATAACCAGAATGAGGATTGCTCTATCACGCGGAACGACACGGTAGTCTTTGCGTCTTCGCGTCAGACCATACACGCATGCGACGCGATAGAGTGAGAACTATCGTGGACTGAATGCTTCGCTCCGCATGATGCCCTACCTACCCCTCAGCGCACGCAAGATCCGCATGAGTCGCCCGTTCTCGATCCGGCGCAGCAGGTCGGCCATACTGGCGATCTGCGCGTCGCGGATGGCCAGTTCACGCTCCAGACGGCGGGCGTAGACTGAGGACTCGGCGGCGGCTACGTGGACGGCGGCCAGTTCGGCCAGGTGTGCGGGTAGCGCGGCGGCCTGCGACTGGGCGGCGGCGATCTGCTGGCGCTGCTCCAGAGCCAGTTGGCGCAGGTCGGTGTTGGCCCGCCACAGCTCCCAGAATCGCCGCTCGTAATCGCGCACGATCCGCGCCGTGGGCTCGGTGCGACGGCGGAAGCGGGCCGCCCAGGGTGTCAGAAAGCTCGCGTCGAAGTCTACATCACGAAAGAATCCCTGCTGAGCAAAGAGGTAGGCCCAGTACTCGGGTGGGTTGACATTGAAGTGCGTGGCCTCCTTGTGATCCAGGGGCGATGACGAGAAGAGGACATCGTCGCTGTGGGCGCAGAAGTTGACCACGGCTGCCTCGGCTTCGGCGCGAGGCATATGTTCCAGCACCTCAATACAAACGATCAGATCGTAGCGCCGGCCCAAGGGCGCGGCCACCGATCCGATTCGTACATGGTCGCGCAGCAACTCGTGGGCGCTGCCGATGGCATACTCCGAAATGTCAATCCCCTTGGCGTCCACGCCGCGCTCGCGCAACTGCTCGACCAGCAATCCGATGGCACAGCCCGCATCAAGGGCGGAAGCCGGGGCAATCTCGGCGACAATGCGGTCGGCTACGCCGCCGAAGAAGGCCATCCAGGCGGCATCGCGCCGGTAGGGCATACCGCAGCCTGTGGCGTAATAATGCGCGTCGAAGAGTGTCTCTGGCGAAGTCATTGTCATTCCTGCCAATCCCACGAGCCGGGGATGGACATCATCCCGTAACGCTCGCGCATGCTGTTGCTCTGCACGACCAATGAGTAGAGCCGGTCGTGTATATCGTAGACGTGGGTCTGTGTCGAGTCCACGGCGGCCACACTCACCCGGTAGCTGCCACCGAGCAGGGGCAGATCGGCGATGCGGTAATCAACATAGCCCTCGCCCGCAATGCGGGGGATGCGAAACTCATCAAACCCGGTATTTGGCCCAGTCACCCAGGTGCCATTCTCGTGATGAATGCCCACCCCAAAAACCGGCGTATCAACTGGCGTGTGTGCGGCATAGTGAAGGCGGATCGTGAGCGGACTGTGAGTCTGGAAGGTTGCTTGCTCTTTGTCGAGGGCACCGAGCAACTGGACTCGGGTGATCTCCACCTCACGCGAGCCACGGCGGAAGGGGTTGATCTCGTCCTCGCTGGGTACGTCATCGCCCTTTTCCTTGGCCACGGCGAGTCGCTCACCCTCGTGCCGGTTCACATCGGCCAGATAGGCGTCAATCACCTCGCTGGAGGGGCCGCTGGCCCGCATCTTCCCGTGGTCCAGCCAGACGGCCACATCGCAGAGCGAGCGCACCACCTCAAGGGCGTGCGAGACAAAGATAATCGTCTTTTTGGCGCGGCGAAATCCGTAGATTCGCTCCATACACTTGCGCTGGAACGACTCGTCACCGACGGCCAGCACCTCATCCGTGATCAGGATGTCGGGGTCTACAGCGGTGGCCACGGCAAAGGCCAGGCGCGTATACATACCCGACGAGTAGTGCTTGATCTCGGTATCAATAAAATCGCCAATATCGGCGAAGGCGGCGATTTCAGGCAGTTTGGCGGTCATTTCGGCACGGCCAAGGCCCATCAGCGAGCCGTAGAGGAAGATATTCTCGCGGCCCGATAACTCGGGGTGAAAACCACTGCCCAACTCTAGCAGGGCGGCGATCCGCCCGCGTGTAGAGACGTGGCCGCTGGTCGCCTCCAGAATGCGGGTCATCAGCTTCAGCACGGTACTTTTGCCCGCGCCGTTATGTCCCACCAGACCCAGACTCTGGCCCTGCTCGACGGCAAAACTCACATCGCGCACGGCCCAAAACTCCTCACCGGGCGGGCGACGACTGAGCATCCCAGCCACCCGCTCTTGGATGGTGTCGCGGCGCTCACGGTGCAGAATGAACCGCTTGGAGACATTAGAAAACTCGATAACGGGTGTCATTGTTAGATTTCCTCCCCAAACCGTCCGCTGCTGCGCTCGAAGGCCCAATACCCCGCCACCAGGATGACTAGGGCCATCACGCTGACCCGCAGCAGGCTGGAGAGGGCTGGCACGCCGGGGGTGGGGATCTGGCCGATCAGCACGGCGGAGCCGTAGAGCGACTCGCGGTAGAACTCAATCAATGAGGCCATCGGGTTAAGCCAGCGGATCAGCCGCACCATCAGCCCGTCGCCGAAGTTGCTCAGCGGGTAGATCACCGGGGTCAAAAAGAACCAGATGTTGATCACAATGCCTACGAGATGAACGACATCGCGGAAGAAGACCGCCACCGCACTCAGCAGCATGGCCACCCCAGCCAACATCACCGTCTGGATGAGGATCATCACGGGCAGGTAGGCGAAGCTCCAGGCCAGATTCAGGTGGCCAATGGTGGTGAGTTGCACCATCACGATGACGACAAACATCATCGGCAGCGAGAGGACAAAGTTGGTCAGGCTGGAGAGGACGCTTACCAGAGGCAGCACCTCGCGGGGGAAGTAGACCTTCTTGATCAGGGCGGCTCCGTCAATCACGCTGCGCGTGCTATTCATCACCGCCTCGGCGGCATAGTTCCAGGGCAGCAGGCCAACGATGATGAAGACTGGGAACTGGGCGATGCCGCTGGGCATCAGGACGCTGAAGACCACCACGTAGACCAGCATCATGCCCAGGGGGGCCAGTTGTGTCCAGAGGTAGCCGAGGGCGCTGCCCTTGTAACGTGAGCGCAGATCGCGTAGTACCAAATTACGGATCAGCTCGCGGTAGCGCCAGATCTCCTCGACCTTGGCCATCAGATGGGCGCTGCGATCCACAGCCACACCGACACCGCCGAAGATCAGGCCGAAGAGGGTAGCCAGACCGATCAGCTCGGGGATGTGACGTGGCTCGGGATCGGCGGGCAATCCGGCAGAGATACGCCTCGCCGCGCCGGGATCGTCTACGTTGAAGTTGGCCTTCAGGGGGCCGAGCATGTACTGGAGGGTCGCGTTGATCGCACGCAGCCGGGACACATCGCGGTTGCGGGCATCAAGCTCCGCAGCAGCTTGCGCGGTCGTTTTGGCGCAGGTGGCCAGAGCCGCCTCGCGGTCGGGCTGTCCGGCGCTCAGGCAGAGCGTATCAAGGGTGGCATTGCGTGTATTGATCGCAAAGCGCCAGAGGTCGTAGCGCGCCTCCAGGGCACGGGTGAGATCCAGTTGCTCCTCACGGGGCAAGGCGGCCACATCACGCGAAATCGAGATCGGCTCGATCTCACGCGACATCGGGAATGCCTGGGTACGGATAATCTCGCGCAGCAGCAGGTCGAAGGGGCCAGGCGCAGCGGTGCGCTGGTCAAGGGAGAGCCAGAGTTCCCAGCCGAGCAGATTGCGCAAAACCTCGCGCCCACCGGCGGCGCGGATGTGGCGGGCCAGTTCGGCAGCCCCCGCGTTCGCCAGGGACTGAGCCTCGGCGGCGCTGGGAGCCACCCCACGCACCAGCACTGTTCCCTGAGCCGAAGGAATGTACTGCACCCGAAAACTCGGCAGGCCGAAGCGCAACTCGCGGCGGGCCAGAGCATTCTGACGCAGCGTCTCTAAGGCATCGGCTACGGCCACATCCAGCCCGGTGCGGCCAGGTACTACCGGGTTGTAGATCCCACCGTAGCGCCCTATGTCAAACTGGGTCTCAGCGGTGGCGTAGTAGACCAGAGGCTGCGAGAGGACACGCGGCGCGGCCACGGCCAGGGCACCGGCCACGCAGAGCAGCACCCAGAGCCAGGGGAGCAAGGGCGAATTGAGGATGGTGAAGAGCGTATTGGGTAACGCCCACGGTTTATCAGGTTTTTTTACTGTATGAGACATGAATATTACTCACTTTTCACTGCTGAATCTCCACCGACTTCCCCGCGCCCAGATCAATGATGACAGTTTTTGTTGGCAACTGTAGGCCCAGACCGACCAGATCCGCCGCGCCAAGGTTGCTCACCTGGAAGCGATGATCCGGCAGGGAGGTAATTTTTACCTGTGATACGGCGCGCTGCCAGTCGGCGATCTGGCTGAAGGGTGCCACCCACACGGCGGGATTCTCGGCGGCACTGCGCACCACGCGCTGCCATGCGGCGATCTGCTCAGGCGAAGTCACTTCCTCGGTGTGCGCCCAGATGTCAATCATGCCGCCCTGCGCAATGGCCCGCTCGATCTGACTCAGAGCGAGGTCGGCTCGCTCGGGCTTGAGGTAGAAATCTGGGCAGGCCAGGATGCGGTCTTCGCGGCCAGGCACCCAGCGGCAGCGCGAATCAGCCACCAGACCCGTGCTATCCAGCGGGAAGAGATTGTACTGAGCCTGATCACTCAGGCGAGTTACGGCCACGATCCCGGCCTGCTCCAGCGTGTCCCAGTCGCTGTCGCTCAGCCCCGAACTGCTGCTCCAGGGGAAGGCAATCGCACGAGCGGGCGGAACGCCGCGCTCGGCGGCAACCTCGTCCCAGATCTGGAGATCGGCCTGCCACGTGGCTGCCCCCACATACCCGCCAAAAAAATGGCTAAAGGTGTGGCTCTGAATCTCCTGGCCCGCGCCCAGCAACCTCGGCACCAGGTCGCCAAAATACCAAGCCGGGTTAGATTGCACCGTGCCGTAGGGGTCATCGCCAAACCAGGGCGTCGTCGTCCAGCGGTTGGAAGTCCAGCCGTTGGCCTTGGTCGCCCACTCAAAAGTCGGGTTATTCAGGAAGCTGCGCCGCTCGCGGTTGCCGAGCAGGAAGTTATAGCCGGTGGCGAAATAGGTGGCGCGCACGTGGTAGGGCTGGAAGATCGCCAGGGTGGTGGTGATCCCCTCACGCATCCGCATCCCGCGCTGTAGGTAATCCTGATCACCATTGGGATCGCCCACCGAGCGTGAGTGGATCAGGCCGCCCATCGCGGTCTCCCAATCGAAGCTGAAGGCCACAGCGGCCTTGCGTCCGCCGGGCCAGGGCAACACCGTGAGGTCGTGGGTTAGGACGTGATCATCCGAAAAATCTGCCATCAGATCCGCGCCGCCTGACCGCACGTGCATCGCATCGAGATAGATCCGGTCGTCGGAGGCTGGCTCGATCCGTACCGCGAGGGATGCCGCGTTGGGCGGAGACATAAAGCTGGCCCTGATGGGCGACCAATCGCGGGTGGCGGGTGTCCAGAGCCGCACCGGCTGCCAGACGGTGGTATTGGCGGGCAGAGCGTTCCCGGCGGCATCAGCCCAGCGAAAAACCAGGCGCACGCGGGTGGTCGAGTCCAGGGGCGAGTCGCTCAGGGCGAAGCCGCTGAAGCAGTAGCGGCTGTAGCCGCGCACCGGCATTGGCGGGGTTTGGACGTAATTGGCGATGCCGATCATCTGGAGCGCCCGCCCGTCGCCGTCAAGGTCAAAGCCCTGGCCATCCACGGCGGGGCCGCGCAACTGGACGCCGCCGGCCCCCCTGGCCCAGCCAACGGGCATGCCGGGAGTATCGTTGGAAGCAGACAGCGTGGCGTTGGGGAGCAGTTCGGCGGCAAGCAGCGGCACATAGGCGCAGCGATCAACTCGCTGCTGTATGAAGGACAGCACGCCCAGGACGCCAACACAAACCGAGAGGATTGCGGCACCGAAGAGCAGTCGTCGTGGGAGCATCAGTCGCTATCGTAGGTGAAGTGGCAGCAAAGCGCCACATTGTAGCATACCTGTGGGGTTTGCACAGTCCGCAGGAACCTGATCGCGGGGCTGGTGCAGAGTCCTCAGTTTGCCGCCCGCTCCCCC
>JBAXMH010000212.1:0-8167 GCA_037134395.1 Chloroflexales bacterium | reverse complement strand
TCAATATCTGCCCGCTCAAAACCGCCAATATAATCCGGCGGATCATTCAGGTAGCTCGGCGATGCGCCGATAAAGACGAGTCGGCTAAAAATGCCGGGTTCCTGGATGGATGCCAAGATACCAATCATGCTGCTCACCGAATGCCCGACGAAGATAACATCGGTCAATTCCAGGGTCTTGCAGATATCAATCACATCCTGGGCGTAGCCCGTTAGGCTGCTGTAGCGTTCCGAATCATATTCCTGGCGATCGGACATCCCGGAGCCCACATGATCAAAGAGGACGATCTTGTATTCGTCCTCGAACGCCGGTGCCACAAAACGCCAGAACCGCTGGTCGCAGCCAAAACCGTGTGCGAACATCATGGGCTGCGTGCCCTTGCCAAAAATCTTAATATTATTCCGGTGAAGAATATTTTGGGTCACCTCATCCTCCTCGCGTGATAAAAACGCACGCACAAAACCCGCCCCTCGCTATACAGCCAGTCCTATCCCAATAGTGAAGGAGGAGCCAAGGCTTCAGTCGGCTAAAGCCTTGACTCCTCCTCACGACTCCAAGAGGATTGCTATACGCGCAAGATCAGGCTCTCTGTTGCGCAGAGTATAGCATGAGTATCGCTATTGTTGAGTGAGAGGTGATGTCGCCGCTGGGGGTTCAAGCAACCCTGGCCAGCAACATACCCACCAGCAGAGCGTGAGCATAATCGGCTGGAGGATGCCGCCGATTAACGAGATTGACGCCCATGTAACGAGGGCGATCATGCGGCCTCTGCGGTTGTGTTGCCACAAGACGCCCAGCGCAGGTAATGCCAGCAGTGCCGTGTAGTGCCAGATAATCCCAGAGATGAGCAGTGGCAGCAGGTACGTTGCGGCGAGGCCCAGGTGGAGGGGAGTATGCATACTGCGCTTGGCGGTAACAACCAGCATAAGCGTGCTGAGGGCTACGGGGCCAACGCTGCCGATCACACCGGTCTGGTTGCGCAATAGTGCTGTCCACGAGAGCAGCAAGGGGGATGTCCAGGTACTCGTCAGCGCGTAGAGCGATCCACGATACCACACATCAAGCGAGACAACCGGAAGTGATAGGGCGATAACACCTAGCGCCGTGATCGTGGCAACGCCCACACTGCGCCAGCGTCGGTGGATAACGAGGACAAGAAAGCTCAGCGCGGGGGTTATTTTTAGAAGCGCACCAAGGGCAAGGGCGATGCCCGGCACGCCATTCTTGCGCTGCCTGAGTGAGATCAGCGCAAGCGTCAGGATAACAGCGACCATCGCATTGATCTGGCCTAGCCAGAGCGACTCCCATGTGGGCAGGAAGAAGAGGACCCCACAGGTAGCAACGCCCCAGCCAACCAGATGCCGCAGCATCGGGATCAACAGCGCGGTCATTGCGACGACGAGGATGAGCCAAAGGTACAGCGATAGCGGGTAGGGCAGCACCGCCAGCGGAACAATCATCAGGGCAAGGAAGGGGGGATAGAGGTAGACGGGGATATCGGGGCCGGCCTCAGGCAAAAATGGCGCACCGTTTGCACCTATCGGGGGCAGCCCATGAAGAATGGCCTGTGAGGCAGCGATGTAAGATCGTGCGTCGCCACCCAGGGGCAGAACTGTGGCGGCACCGGCGATTACGACGACGATACGAACGCCACAGAGGAGCAGCAGCCCGACGATAGCGACAATGTGCAGGAGAGACCACTGTTGATGTGAGTGCATCGTGTACAGGTGAGCCTCATGGTGGGCGGTGGCGGTTTTGCCGCCACCCGCCCACCATCAGACTTACGGGCGCCTACACAGCATCAGGAGTGTCGGTATGAGTCGCAATCGCTGCCTTAAGTACGTTATCGAGCAGCACCATCGTCGTCACCGGGCCAGTGCCACCGGGGACAGGGGTGATGGCACCGGCCACCTCAGAGGCACTCGCGTAATTAACATCGCCGCATATTGTCCCGTCGGGGCGAACGTTAATACCGAAGTCAATCACCGTCGCGCCGGGCTTGAGCATATCACCCGTCACCAGGTCAACCTTACCGGCCGCCGTCACCACAATATCGGCGCGGCGCACCTTATCGGCCAGATTGCGCGTGGCACGGTGGCAGATCTCGACCGTCGCCTCTGCGTTGAGCAGCATTGTTGACATGGGGCCACCCACAATCGCGCTGCGCCCGATCATTGCCACATCACGACCGGCAACCTCGATCCCGTAACGCTGAAGGATCAGCATGCCTCCGGCTGGCGTGTTTGGCACCAGGCTCGGCTTGCCCTGGTTCAGCAGACCGACGTTGATCGGATGGACGCCGTCAATATCTTTGCGATGATCGAGGCGAGATACCGCTGCCGCGCTATCGTACTTGGCTGGAAGGGGCATCTGGATGAGGACGCCGTCAACACTGTCATCGGAGCTGAACGTGTAGATGGCATTCTCAAGCTCCCGCTGCGTAGCCGTATGGTGCAGCAGATAGTACTTGAAGTTCATCCCCACGCGGTTGCAAGACACCTGCAGATTGCGTACGTAGCGCTCAGCCGACTTGTCGCCGTAGACATGGATCACCCCGAGCGTCGGCGTATGGTTATGCTGGGCCACATAAGCCGCCACACGCAGACTCAGATCTTCGCGCAGCTCGCGGGCCAGCGCTCGCCCATTGAGAACAACTGCTGCCATAGCACTTCCTGTGTTTTTGCAACGATGGCGGAAAAACAGGCGCTACGAGAGCGCCCACCGACAGAAATCTCGTTTGACCGTATTCCTGGAATGTATCTATTATATAACAAATTTGTGTTTGCAATAGGTAATGATTCTTTAACCTTTGCGGTTGTGAAAAAATGACCAATGGATATCTCCCTCAGCCCAGATGTCTCTACTTACGAATTATCCATGAGGTGCATCGCCGCTACTCTTCGGTGATCACCCGCTGAGGAAAGCGTACACGGGCGCACATCCACTCACCGCTCTCCTCGCGCAGAAGCTGAAAGTTGCCGCCAAGATCCTCGTTAACCAGAGTCTCGATGATCTGGAGTCCGAGGCCGCTGCTATGGCTAGTGGGCGGTGGCGGGTGGATTGGCCCGTCGTCACGAACATCAATAATGATAATGCCATCGGTGAGACACGAGACAATCTCCACGCGCCCGCCCTCGGCAGCTAATCCATGCGTGAGGGCGTTGCTGATCAGTTCGTTGATCACTAGCGCCAGCACGGTCGCATCACGTGAGCCAACCCGTACCGGTTCGCCGGTAATCGTGAAACGTACTGTGTTATCGTTCATCACCAGCGTGGACTGGGCACTCTCAACCACTTGGCGGGTCACGGCGCTTACGGTGGTGATGCCCACATCCTCGCGGGAGAGCAGGTTATGGATAGCGGCAATTGACTGGATGCGTGCGGCGCTCTCGCGCAGCGCCTTAGCCCCCTGGCTACTTGGCTCGACCCGGCGCAACTGCATGGCCAGCAGGGCCGAGATCGTCTGGAGGTTATTACGCACGCGGTGGTGCATCTCTTGGAGCAGGGCCGACTTAATCATCAGGGCGCGCTGGCTCTCGTCGTAAAGGCGGGCATTCTCAATAGCGATGGCGGCTTCGTCGGCGAAGGTGCTGAGCAGACGCACTTGCTCGTAGTCGAACAGATGTGGCTCAGACTTATACAGGCAGATCCCGCCAATGGTGCGCTCGCGGGCGCGCAACGGCATACAGAAGAGCGAGTGAAAATTTTCGCGGGCGGCCACCTGGGCCAAGTCGGGGAAGCGTGCATCCTGGTAGGCGTTCATCACCGCGAGGGGCCGACTGTCGCGCACGGTCTGAATAATGAAGTTGCGCACGCCGTCACCCTCACCGCCGTGGCTGGCCACCAGATGCAGATCTCCATCCTCGCTCATTTGAAAGATTGATGCGCGATCAGCCTGGGCCAGTTCCACGGCCTTCTCGGTGATCAGGTTAAGCACATCGCGCAGGCCAATCTGCTCGGCAATACTCTTGCTCACCTGCTGAAGCGTCGTCAACTCGCGTAGCTTCTGGTGCAGGCGCTCGTCGGTCTGTTGGTAGAGCTGGGCGTTGGCAATAAAAAAAGCCAACTCACCGGCAGCTACCTCAACAAAGCTGATCTCCTCCTGCGAAAAGTCGCGCGGGCCAACTGTTTGTACGCTGATCACGCCCTGGAGCTTATCGGCGCTGAACTGGAAGCGCTCGGCGCTAAAGAGGACAATCGGCACGGCCAGGATAGAGCGGAAGGGTTCCTCACCAAGCTGCGGTTCTACGTTAAAACGCGGCTCTTGCCAGACATCGCGCACCGAGACGGGATGGCCGAGCTGGGCGGCCCAGCCCGTTACCCCGGTGCCGAGCTTTGTCACCACTTGGCCAACCGCAGCATCGTTCAGCCCCAGTACCGCCCGCAGCACCAACTCATCACGGTGCTTGTCGTAGAGGTAGACCGAGCAAGCCTGCACACCCACCACCTGCGCAACTGTTTCAACCACTGTCTGGAGCGACGTATCGAGGTCGAGGGTCGAGTTCGCGGCGGAGATAATGCGGTGGAGTCCATCAAGCTCAGAGGCGCGGGCGAGCAGGCGAGCCTCCCACTCGCGCGTGCGCTGCTCTTCCTGGGCAGCCCCGTAGGCAAGCAGCAGCTCGCTGACCACTAGACCCTGGGAGAGATGCAGCCGGGAGGCGAGCGTTATGCCGAGTTCAGCGAGAACCTCTGCCGCGCCGCCCTGCTCGTACCAAAGCGATGCGATATGGTGTAAATGGTCAACCCGCACTTCGGAGGTTCGATCGCCATCAAGATCGGCGAGTATATCCGAGATGCCAGGCCATATCTCGTGCAGCACTGCGATGAGATCGGGCGGCTGCGATGTCGCCACTTGATACATAGGCATTGTGCGTGTCACCTTTTTACCTTTTTCATTATTATATTATAAGGACGTTAGGGGGCAGCGCAAACCTGCGGAGAAGAGGCGGTATAATGGTCGCACGAAATTGTATGACAGCCTCGGAGGTCTTATGTCGAGTCCTGAGCTTGCCGACCTCGTTCGCAACATCCCTGACTTTCCACTCCCCGGTATCAACTTTAAGGATATTACAACACTGATCGGTAATGGGCCAGCTTTCCAGCAGGTCATTACCATCCTAACAGATCGCTACCGCGACCGTGGGATCACGGCGGTGGCGGGCATCGAGTCACGCGGGTTCATCTTCGGCGCGCCGCTGGCCCTCAACCTCGGCGTGGGGCTGGTACCCGTCCGCAAGCCAGGCAAGCTGCCTGCTGATACCTATCAGGTGGAGTACGCCCTGGAGTACGGTACGAACAAGCTGGAGATCCACCGCGACGCCTTCGAACCTGGGGCGCAGGTGCTGGTGATTGACGACCTGCTGGCTACGGGCGGCACGATTGTGGCGGCCAAGCAACTGATCGAGCAGGCCGGCGGCACGGTGGTTGAGCTGGCTTTTGTCATTGAACTGACCTTCCTCAATGGCCGCGAGAAGCTCGCCCCCTGCCCAATTTTCTCACTGATCCAGTATTAGGAACGAGGAACATTCCGCGCCCCCTCTCTGCGTCTTTGCGTCTTTGCGTCAAACAAGCATATGTTTTGACGCAAAGGCGCAAAGACGCAAAGATTCTCGCTTCGCTCAGGGGTGATAACATTTCTTGTGAGGAGCGATCTTTATGTCCCAGAAGACGATCTTGGTTGCGCCAGAGATGGTGGATCTTGCCGAGAGCCATCGTATGGCGAGCTTTGCACGCGCCTTCTCCGAGATGGGGCATGAGGTGGTGGTGCTTGGCGATGGGCGCTACGATTACCTCTTTGCGGACATTCCCTGTCGGCGCGTCTTCATCGAGTACGACTCGCTGTGGATGAACGACCAGAATTTTCGGCAGATGCACAACGTGGACGAGTACGGCATGAACTGGATCGCGCCGGCGGAACTGTCTACGTTTATCGCCGCCGAGGTCGAACTCCTCAAGCAGATCCGTCCCGATGTGGTGATTACAGGCTTTCGCCCCAGCATCCGTATCTCGACACGGGTCATGGGCGTGCCCCTAGTCTGGGTACTCTCCGCAGCCGTATCGGAACCGTACTTTCAGTCCG
This sequence comes from Chloroflexales bacterium, assembly GCA_037134395.1. Taxonomy (GTDB): domain Bacteria; phylum Chloroflexota; class Chloroflexia; order Chloroflexales; family Chloroflexaceae; genus Oscillochloris. The sequence goes on along the minus strand of JBAXMH010000212.1, from coordinate 2,088 downwards.
GGCTGGGAACGTCGCCCCACGGGCTGTTTGTCAAGCGCCCGTGGATGGCCTTGGCACCACCCCCGCTGCGTAACTGGGTCGCCAATATCGCCCCGCTGCACTTCCCTTTTAAGCTCAACGCATGGAATAAGGTCGCGCTCAAATGGGGTATCGGGCGTTTTGAGAGTACCCTGAGCATCTTTCGGGGCGACTTCAACCTGCTCTCGGACGCGCCCGAACTCTTCCCCGAGCTTGACGATCTGCCTCCCAGCTACGAGTTCTGCGGCCCGCTGCTGATGGAGTACCCCATCCCGATGCCCGAGTCAATGCGATCTTTTCAGCGGAAGCCCGGGCGGCCGGTGATCTTCTTCTCGATGGGCTCCTCGGGCAGCCCCGCGCTGTTCAAGTCAATCGTCGCGGCCTTCGCCAATCAGCCCTACGATGTCTTTGTGGCAACCACCACGATCATCGAGAAATCTGAGTTCGGAAATATTCCCGCTAATGTGATCATCGAGAAATTCTTCCCGGCAGTTGATATCGCCGCCCTCGCCGATGTGGCCGTCATCCACGGCGGGCAGGGTACGGTCTATAGCACCCTGTTCGCGGGGACGCCCTTTGTTGGCGTGCCGATGTTCAGCGAGCAGCAGTACAATCTTGAGGCGATGGTGCGGCGGGGCTGCGGGCTGGTGCTGCGGCGCGATCAGTGTACGCCACGGACGCTGCTGGGCGCGGTGCGGCAGATCCTGGCAAACGACGATTTTGCGCAGAGCGCGGGCTATATTCAGGAAATGCTGCTCAAGTACCGCACGCAGCCAGAACTCTTCCCGCCGCGTGTGGGGGCTGAGAAGGTGATCGAGTTTCTGGCATATATATAGCCAATGCTCACAATTTCTCAGATCCACAAGTCGTACGCCGACACCGAGGTGCTGCGCGGGGTGAGCCTGGAACTGGCGGCGGGGACGATCACCGCCCTGCTTGGCCCCTCGGGCTGCGGCAAGACCACGCTGCTGCGGGTGGTGGCTGGGCTAGAGCGGGCCGACAGGGGCGAGATCCTGTTTGGGGGCACACGCATTGACGGCGTACCATCCCACCTGCGCGGCTTCGGGATGATGTTTCAGGACTACGCACTCTTCCCGCACATGGATGTGGCGGCCAACGTGGCCTTCGGGCTACGTATGCACGGGCTGAGCCGCGTGCAGATTGCGGTGCGAGTAGCGGAGATTCTTGATCTGGTGGGGCTCGTGGGCTACGGTCGGCGGCGGGTCTTCGAGCTGTCGGGGGGCGAACGCCAGCGCGTGGCCCTGGCCCGCGCTCTGGCCCCTGCCCCACGTCTGCTGATGCTCGACGAGCCACTGGCGGCCCTCGACCGCGAGCTGCGCGAGCGGCTCCAGGACGAACTACGCACCGTGCTGCGCCGGGTGGGTGTCATGGCAATATATGTTACTCACGATCAGGAAGAGGCGTTTGCCCTAGCCGACCACGTCGCCCTGCTGAACGCCGGTCGGCTGGAGCAATTCGGCCCGCCGGAGGCGATCTACCGGCACCCGGCGAGCCTGTGGGCGGCACGCTTTCTGGGCTTACGCAACGGAGTGCCGGGAACATACCTTGGGGAGGGGAGGATCGCCACCGCCCTCGGCGATCTCTACGGGGTAGCGATGAGTGACCTGGCGGCGGGGACGGCGGCGATGGCGGTGATCGCGCCCGATGCGACGGATCATACGCCCAGCCGTGGTGAACAGAACAGACTCAGCGGTACGCGGGAATCGGCCCAATTTCGCGGGCGGCACTATCGGGTACGCCTGATTATGTCGGGCGGACTGCCCCTCGACCTGGACATGGCCGAACTTCTCGACGACGGGCCGCTCACCGTGCAACTCAGCCCCGAGCGGGTGCTGATCTATCCGGCGTAGAACAAGATTTTAGATTGCAGATTTTAGATTGCAGATTTTAGATTGCAGATTTGCTGCAATAGGACGCGCCGCATGTACCCAAACTACCAAGTGTCAGTGAACCTTGTCTAAGACATGGTTCGCAACTACTTTACAGTTCAGGCTAGAATGTGCCATCTTGATACGCTTGACCTGAAACCTGAAACCTCGCACCTGAAAC
>JBAXMH010000211.1:0-8181 GCA_037134395.1 Chloroflexales bacterium | reverse complement strand
CATAGGCCAAAAAACAGCCCGCGAACTTTGGATTAAAATGCCCGAATCATAAGTTAGAAGCTGATGATCAACGCAGGGGAAGGACGATACTGCTGCTTAAGAAGTTGGATCAGCTTAAGGAGTTCGATCAGCTTATGCCATTCGCTCCAGCAGACCTGAGCCAAACTCAGCGCAGGTTATTAGCAACCCTTGAAGAATTGCGGGGGTTGGGACGGGACGACCCGCGCTACGCCAGTCAGCAACAGACGGTGAAGGTTCTCGACGCGGTCGAAGCTGCCCTCGCCGCCGCACGCCCGTACGCCGATGCTCAGGCTTGGGACGACGTGATCACCCGACTCGAACCCTGGCATAACCGCCCGGATCTACGTGATGTCGCCCGTGATCTGTATGCCAAGGTTGAGAAATTGTTTGGTGATGCGGAAGATTACCGGATATACCGGCATCGCCGCGAGTTCTTTGAGCATGTGCAGAATGCCTTAGCACTAGGTGACCTGAAACAGATTCAACGGCTCTGTAAAGATGCACATCAGACCCTCGACAGAAACGAGATCGTCCGAGCGCAGATTACAGCACTGGAGCAGGCACTTCCGGTTCTCACCAATGCCATAACCGCGCTCCAAAGCGGTGATGTTGCCAAGATAACAAAGCTGAAACCTGAGGTCTATCCAGAGATTTGCTACCTACTGGTACAGCAGATCAACGCGATATATCAGGCCGCACGTTACCTGAAATTGGCGCAGAATTCGAATACGGACATCGATTCAGCCCAGAAGGCGCTCACCCAGGCCCTCCAGATCCCGCCGGATGTGCCGCTGCCCCTGCGGGATATCCGGCGCACACTGATTACGGAGGCGGGCGAGCGGATGCGAGAGTTGCTCCATAAACAGATCACCTCGGGAGCCACGCTGACATCTGAGGAGTTGGGCCGTTACGAGGAGGCCCTGAGCCAAGTGCAGGCAGTTGTGGGTAGCGTGGAGCCAGGGTTGCTCACTTCTCAAGTCTTACTTGCGCAACGGCGTGAGCAGATGTTGACAGCGCAGGTGGCACAGGGGCAGACCGGGCTAACAACTGCGCTGGGTACGACGAGTGGCCAGATCTCCGGTGCAATTGGGCAGGTGAAAACTGATCTTGGGACGAAAGTATCGGCCCTGGAAACCAGTATCTCAACCCTAACATCAATATCTGCGCAGCAAAGCCTCGCCGGGAAAGCAGATCTGACGAGGATAGGGGGGGCAATCACCAATCAACTCGATGATCTCGCTAAACAGGATGCAGCGATATCCATAGCAGTAAGGACAATCACCCCACGGTTGGATAATTTGACTACCTCCAATGAGAGGCTATCCAACCAAATCACGAGTATCGATAATCTTATGAACAGTCTAAGGGAGAACGATGAGTGGCTGATACAAGAGCATCAGGCAATCAACAAAAAGCTTGATGCTCTGGAGGTACTACTTAAACTCTCGCGCTTCTCGCTTTTCGAGTGGCTTCTTAAAAAGCCAAAGTCAGCACAGGATTTCGAAGATGTGGGCGACGGAACTTCGGCCCTGTCCCCCGCGCCCGCAATAAATGGAAAAAGCCAAACGCAGAGAGATGGAGATTCTCGTAAAGAGCGGGGAAGGGCCAGATCTTCTGTAGATGGATCGGGGAAGCGAGGAAAGACCGGATTTCCCTTGGTTCCAGTGGTCGCAGTGGGAGCAGCGGTAATTGCTATCATCGTACTTGCTTTCTTTGCTAACTCGCTATTTCAGTCGCGAAAATCCAGTATTGTAGCCATATCTACCCCAACGGTGGTAACAACAGTCACACCCAAAATAACGGAAACCGCCGCCGCTGCAACAACGGTAGCTCAAGAGCCCGAGGCAACCGTTGCGACTACTACAACCACTCAGAACCCAGCACCCGAGACCCCAACTGCATCTCCTAGCGATATTCCCACTGGAGGAACCACCACCACCACTACTGTTGTTGTGAATACCTCTGCTCCAGTCGTTTCTGGCAACGCACTTGTGGCTCAGCTCGGCCAAACTGTGGATCTCCCCGCTGAAGCTGCCGGAGCATCAGGCACGGTTACGCTCGTTATTGGTAACCTGACGGTTCCGCTCACCGTAACGGCAAAGACAGGCAAACCTGCGTCAATCACCATCCCCGAGTCGTTGCTGCTTACCAACACTCTGGATTTTGCACTGCCGTCCAATGCTACCTTATCGGTTACTAATCTGATCTCAGTGCCACTGCGAATTCAGATGTCGATGCTTACAATGACTACAGTGACGAGTCGAACGGGTGAGACTTTATTCATAGACAAAAAAGGAACAATAAGTGCAGCATATCTCTGGTACGAACCCAAGATTAGTACTGTAGAAAACGGTGCTATCAATCTTGGTACTGTAGCCAAACCCAATTATCTTGGGCTGCAGAAGGGCGACACTTTTAGATTGCTAGAGGGCAAGGGGGAATTCTACAAAGTCGCGGTCATGACGAACCAGGCCGATAAGGAGAACGCAATCGGTCAGGTCGGCTGGATCCGCAAGACCCTCGTGCATGGTGGCAAGTGAGGCATCTGTACCCATTGTGTATAGCGGTGTTCAGGGAGGTGAACACCGCTATACATACCCACCCGCGCTTCATAGCGGCGGCTCATAAGACACGTACATAGTCGCATATCGCTCTGTGACGGAATTTCCGACTCAGGGAAAGCCTCCTGCATATGAATGCACAGGATCAAGCTAATATTGATTGGCTGAACAAGCTGCTTGCGCTGCCGCCTGCCGACTGGATCGCAACTAAAGCTGAGCCTGAGGCAGACGGTTTGCTCGAATCACTAGAGAAGAGTCTCGGCAAAGAACACCCTCTGGTGCAAGATCTGGATCGTAAGTTTTTTCTTGCCCAGGAGGCAAGCGAGAACTGGCGGAAGAACGCCAATGCGGAGCAGGTTATACCGCAGCCGACAGCGAACATCCCCCCCACTGATCCTGCCCTGCTTCAGGATAAGACTCCCTTGGGCGTGGCACTTGGTACTCTTGTCGGACAAGGCCGCTTCGATCTACGGCGCAGGCTCCAGTCTGGTTACTTCAGTGCAGGCTACAGCGCCCTCGACCGACAGACCTCGGCGCATGTCGTGGTCAAGTTGCCTACTAATGAAGACTATACCTGGACCAGTCGCTTCAGGGAGTGCGATGACGCTCTGGTGACTGAGGCAACGATCCTCCCCCTCGCCAACAGCGTGATCAATGCCGTGCCCACTGGCAGCGCCCGTCCGGTTGCGCATGTCGCCGCAGGTGAACTTTCCATCGTGCAGGTGTGGCCCCTCCCGGTTCACTGGCTCGCACAGCGCTTCGCCCAGGGCCAGTGCGTCTCCGAGATCGTGCCCATGCGCGAGGCACGTGAGGTTGATGGCCTGCGCATCTTGCGCCAAGTCACGACGATGACGCGACACCTCTACGCCGCCAATCTGGCTCACTGTGACTTGAAGGAGGACGCGCTCTTCTGGGATGGTACGCATGTCGAGGTGATTGACTGGAACCGGGCTACGCGACAACCAACCAAGGACGAACTCCAGCGCGAGTTTGAGGCGCTTCAGCACCTCACCAGCACAATTTTTTATGGTCTCTCACATGCGTGGGGTACCACCAAAGCGAGCTTTTCGAGCGAGGCTCACGCCTATGCCAGCGAATTGCTCGTGACATTCAGTGGATTACCGCTGAGCCGGGGTACGCGCATGCTGCTCTTCCGCAGTATGAGCGCCTATCACCCGGCTGCCATTACCACCGTGGACGCACTGCATACGGCAGTGACGGAGCAGTGCGTGTACTGGGATCAGCCCACGGCACAACAGCCGGTGACCAGCGAGCAAACACCTCGCGCTATCTCTGCCCTGCTTGATCGGGTCGCGGTTGAATTTCAGCGTCCCACTGATACGAGCTTGGTTCCCGCTGAACGCCTCACATGGATGATCGAGAGCTATGCCCAGGCTCACACCGAGGCCATCCGCCATCTTCGTATCTGGCTCAGCGTACCCGAAGATCTGCGCACGTCCTTTCCCAAGCTGGAGGCGGCTTGGTTCTGGCTGCCCGATGTCTGGCCGCTCGCATTGCTGGTTCCGCTCAGCAAGCTCTGGTTCTTCCATGTTGCCCGTGAGCTAGATAACCAGCTTGCCAAGCTAGCCAGCCAGATAGTCGCGGATCAACTAGAGGATGCCGCAGCCACGGCCCGTCATCTTGCCAGCCTCATGCCGCCACCGCTGGCTGAGTTCCTTCAACAGACTGCCAAGAGCGCCGGTGCTTATCTCACGCTCGACCGGATCGAGTTGGCGGTTAAGGCGGAGCAACCCGACTACGTCGCCACCCTGCGTACCCTCAAACACGTACGCGAGAGCATCCCCTTTGAACTCCGCACGCTTGTGGTCCTGCGCCTGTTAGATGCTGGTGATCAGCGCAGTGGGCGGACGATACTGCTGCGTGAAGAACTAGATCAGATGAGCCGACTCGCCCCAGACCTGAGCCAAACTCAGCGCAGGTTATTAGCAACCCTTGAAGAATTGCGGGGGTTGGGACGGGACGACCCGCGCTACGCCAGTCAGCAACAGACGGTGAAGGTTCTCGACGCGGTCGAAGCTGCCCTCGCCGCCGCACGCCCGTACGCCGATGCTCAGGCTTGGGACGACGTGATCACCCGACTCGAACCCTGGCATAACCGCCCGGATCTACGTGATGTCGCCCGTGATCTGTATGCCAAGGTTGAGAAATTGTTTGGTGATGCGGAAGATTACCGGATATACCGGCATCGCCGCGAGTTCTTTGAGCATGTGCAGAATGCCTTAGCACTAGGTGACCTGAAACAGATTCAACGGCTCTGTAAAGATGCACATCAGACCCTCGACAGAAACGAGATCGTCCGAGCGCAGATTACAGCACTGGAGCAGGCACTTCCGGTTCTCACCAATGCCATAACCGCGCTCCAAAGCGGTGATGTTGCCAAGATAACAAAGCTGAAACCTGAGGTCTATCCAGAGATTTGCTACCTACTGGTACAGCAGATCAACGCGATATATCAGGCCGCACGTTACCTGAAATTGGCGCAGAATTCGAATACGGACATCGATTCAGCCCAGAAGGCGCTCACCCAGGCCCTCCAGATCCCGCCGGATGTGCCGCTGCCCCTGCGGGATATCCGGCGCACACTGATTACGGAGGCGGGCGAGCGGATGCGAGAGTTGCTCCATAAACAGATCACCTCGGGAGCCACGCTGACATCTGAGGAGTTGGGCCGTTACGAGGAGGCCCTGAGCCAAGTGCAGGCAGTTGTGGGTAGCGTGGAGCCAGGGTTGCTCACTTCTCAAGTCTTACTTGCGCAACGGCGTGAGCAGATGTTGACAGCGCAGGTGGCACAGGGGCAGACCGGGCTAACAACTGCGCTGGGTACGACGAGTGGCCAGATCTCCGGTGCAATTGGGCAGGTGAAAACTGATCTTGGGACGAAAGTATCGGCCCTGGAAACCAGTATCTCAACCCTAACATCAATATCTGCGCAGCAAAGCCTCGCCGGGAAAGCAGATCTGACGAGGATAGGGGGGGCAATCACCAATCAACTCGATGATCTCGCCAAACAGGATGCAGCGATAGCCGCAGCCGTGAGGACAATCACCCAACACATAGACAGCCTGAGAGGCAACGATAAGGTGCTAATGCAAGGGCAAAAGGTTATCAGCGACAAGCTAGGTGCGTGCGAGAAAGCCATTAAACCCCAACCATCCTTAATTCCAGTGGCCGCAGTGGGAGCGACGGTAGTTGGTATCATCGTGCTTGTTGCCTTCCTTGTTGGCATGGTATTTCAGTATAGACTTTCGGACGCAACCAATATCGCAGTCGTCATTACCCCACATGTGGTAACAATAGCCACGCCTAAGCCAACCATAACCGCCACGCCTAAGCCAACCATAACCGCCACCGCAGCCACTGTTGCAACAGCGGAAGTACAAACGCCCAATGCAAACGTCGCGGTTACTACAACCGTTCAGAATCCATCGCCCGAGGTGATACCTGGATCGCCTAGCGTCTTTCCCACTGAGGACACGATTCCTAATCCTCCAGTCGTCTTATACAACATGCTCGTAGCCCATCTCGGTCAGACTGTGTATCTACCTACCGGCATTGACGGAGCATCAGGCAGGGCTATGCTCGTTATTGTTAACAGTATCTCGTTTGAGTTGCCCGTAACGGCACAGACAGCAAAAGAGCCTGCATCAATCGCCATCTCTGAGACGTTGCTGCTCACCAACACTCTGGATTTTGCGTTGCCGATAACCACAACCCTACGTATCGGCGATATGCTCATGCTACCGTTGCGTATTGAGCCATCGGTGCTGACGATGGGCAAGGTTGTGGAAAGAGGCGGAGAGTCAGAGTATGGCCCACGAGGAGAGCTATGGGCCTTGCTTTGGAATGACCCGAGTAAGCGTAATAACCTACTTCAGGATACCGTAAAAATCAATGGTGCTATGCCAAATCAACCCAACTTTGTTGTACTACTACAAAGCGATCAGATCAAACTGCTAGAGGGCAAGGGCGATTTCTATAAAATCGAAGTTGTGACGAATAAGGCCGATGGGCCGAAGGCAATCGGTCAGATTGGCTGGATCCGCAAGACCCTCGTGCATGGTGGTATCCAGTGAGCAGGGAGTAATCAAGCTATGCGTTGTGCCAACTGCGGACATGAGAATACGGATCGTGCCAAGTTCTGCGCCAAGTGCAGTACCCCGCTGAGTAGCACACCATCAGTGGATCGGGTGCAGCTTGATAGCCTGCTAGAGAGTGGCCGGTTTGCGGCGCTGATCAAAGCCATACCCGAGCAAGCTGATTCTGGTCTGGGAGAACTGCGGGTCGAGGCCCAGCGCCGCTTTAGCGAAACAGCCAATCAGATGGTTGCCCTCTCCGAGGAGCGCTTTGGTCTGCGTGGGTGGAGCGAGCGCCGCACGCGAACTGCGCTCCAGGACTTCCACGAGAAGACTCTGGCTGGCATCGCGGTTGACGACCCAGGCGAGGCAGATGCGTATGCTGCGATGTTCATCCGGGAGGCGCGTTCACAGATTACACAGGGTAGCTTTGATCGCGCTCGGGCGATGCTGAACGCACTTCAGGTGCTACCGCAGCAGCGCGATAACCATCGGCAGACAATTAGAACCCTCCTCACATCCATCCCGTCAAGTGGGGATGGGTTATCTAGTGAACCGCTTTCACCGGCCCCGGATCCGCTGGCGTTCACCCATCGTCTGCCCGTACCACCCGACGATACCTCTAGCTCGGTATCTCCACCTGCTCCAGATTTGCCGACGCTCACCCGGCGTCTGCCTGTATCACCTGACGACTTCTCTAGCCCGGTGTTTCCACCGGCCCCAGATTCGCCGGCCTTCACCTTGCGTCTACCTATAACGCCCGATGACAGTATTAGCCCAACACTCTCTAATCCACCTACAGAGGGAGAGATTGATTTTGCGCTGGCGGCGCTTGATGCGCTCGAAGTCCAGATCGAGCGGCAGGCCAATCTCTCCCGTGAGGAGTTGGCACGCCCAGCGACTGATCGCCCCGGCTGGTCAGAGTTGGTGTCTGCCATGTCCCATGCCCGCAGCAGCGTGCCTGCGAACTCGCCTCTCCTCCCCCGCCTGAGCAGTGCCAGCACGCGCATCGATCTGTTGCGTGACTCAACCCAGGCGCTGCTGAGCGCACTTGATCGCCCGCTTGTTGACTGGCTTATGCCTGGGAGTACCCTCGAAAAGACGAGCGCCGACGTATTCATCAAAATCGAGCAGGGTTTTGGCCCTGACATCGCACCTGTCCCCGGTCTGCGCAGGGATCGTGATCGCCGCCTGGATGAGATCCGGGTGGTAAAGGCTCTGCTTGATAGCCTGGAGAAGCTAGATGGCGAAGCACTGGAGATACAGCTCAAAGAGTTGGAGCAACGTCAGATACCAGGAACCTTGCCGCAGATGCTTACCGCGAGCAGACGCCTGGGCGAATACCAAGCGAAGCTCACTGCGAGTCGGGACGAGGAGGCAAAGCGCAAAGATCGCGAGAACCGGGTTCGGTCGTCTTACGAGAAACGGCGCGAGCTTGATAATCTCTATGAAGTAATAGGTCAGGGGGTGCGCTCAGCGCGATTTCCGGCCCGCGAATCAGCCCC
>JBAXMH010000210.1:0-8373 GCA_037134395.1 Chloroflexales bacterium | reverse complement strand
CTGTCCTAGCGATCCCAGCGTAACAGCCCCGGCTGGTTGCTCAACAGCACCCGGTCGGGGCTATAGCGTACCTGGGCGACATTCTCGGCGCTGCCGTCGCCCAGGGTGCGCAGCCGATTGTCGGGGGGCATGGAGGTGATGGTGCCCTCATGATCAAGGAAGAGTCGCACGCAGGTGAAGGCGAAGGTGAGATCCTGCGGGCTGGTTAGGGTCAGTTCAACCTCGTTCTCGCCACTGGTGTTTACCTCCCCACCGACGCTGGCGAAGGTCTGGCTGAGGGCGGACGTATCAATGTTCAGACTTTGGCCCTGCTCTTTGGAGAGGATCACGCTGATCTGGCTGCTGGTGAGGATCGAGTCGATCAGCAGGAGATCGTATCTCGCGAGTCCAAAGAGGATTGCGGCGGCGGGGTTCTGGCGATCAATGCTGCGTCCGGCCAAGGCCCATCCTAGGGCTCCAATATCGTAGGCGGCACGGCGCACGGCGGGAAAGGCGAAGGAGAGGTAGTCTGTGTTGCCCAATTTACTGGCCAACTCAGCTGAGGGAAGGCCCAGCCCTTTGAGGAATCCGCGCAGGATGTGCATCCCGAGATCCAGCGTGACCCGCCGCGAGCGGCGTCCGGCCACATCGGTGAGTTCGGAGATCGCCGGGCGCACGCCAATGCCGCGAGAATCGCTGAGCAGCGGCAGCAGCGATCCACGAAACGAGCTGTGACCGCTGCGGTGGACGATCACCGAGAGTGGGCGGATGCGCGAGTCGGGGACGCGCACCATGTTCGCGCTAAACAAGTTGTAGATCAAAGCGACGAGTGGATCGGTCTGGCAAAGCTGTAACTGGCTCATGATTTGGCTCCACGAAAGCGAAGGAGAAATGGCGGCAGCTCGATTCGGTCGGCGTCGGACAGGCCAGACGAGGGCAGGTTGAGGGCGGGCGCACGCTGGATGGCGTGGGCGACGACGGCGGAGATTGGCCGCTCGGCATAGACCGGCTGCGGGATGGCGGGGGCGGCATCAAGCGAGACCGGACGCTCCGCGTAGACGGGCTGCCTCGCCTCGGTCGGGACGCGCTGTGCAGCAGGAACGCTCGGCCCGATATCGAAGCCGGTGGCTACCAGGGTGGCCTTGACCTTGCCCTTGGGAAGCGTGGGGTCAATCATGGCCCCGAAGATAACATTGGCCTCGCGATCAATGGTGCGGGAGATCGCTTCTACGGCGTTGCTCACCTCCAAGATGCCGAGATCCTCACCTCCGGCAATGTGCAGCAGCAGGCGGCGGGCACCTTCGATCCGCCCTTCAAGGAGTGTGCAGGACATCGCCCGGCGCACGGCCTCGACGGCGCGGTCGGCACCGTCGCCCACCCCAATGCCCAAAAGGGCCGGGCCGGAATCGCTCATAATCGCACGGATGTCGGCAAAATCAACATTGATCATCCCGTGCTGGACGATCAGATCAACCAGACCCTGGATGCCGTGGCGGAGTACGGTGTCGGCCAACCCGAACGCCTGTACCACGGAGGTGCCGCGTGACGACACCTGGATGATGCGCTCGTTCGGCACAATAACGATGGTGTCGGCGATGGTGCGCAACTGCGCGATCCCCTGATCGGACACCTTCGCTCGACGCTGACCCTCGAAGGCGAAGGGCCGGGTGACGACCGCCACCGTGAGCGCCCCCAGATCGCGGGCAATCTGGGCGACCACAGGTGCCGCGCCGGTGCCGGTGCCGCCGCCCATACCGGCAACAATAAACACCATATCCGCTCCCACCAGGGACTCGCGCAGGTGGGCAAGACTCTCTTCTGCGGCGGCCTGGCCGATCTGAGGATTACCGCCCGCGCCCAGGCCACGGGTGCATGTCTCGCCAATGCAGATCCGGGTGGCGGCGTGTGCGCCCTGGAGCGCCTGCGTATCGGTGTTCACGGCGATCAGACTGGCCCCCTTGATCCCGCCGGTGATCAGCCGATCAACCACATTGCCGCCCGCGCCGCCCACACCGACAACTCTGATGTCAATCTGCCTGATCACGTTCTCTCGCACCGGAAGCGTGGATACCGTCGGTTTGGCCGCACTGCTGCTTCCAACCCTCGTATCCGGCTCCGTGTGCGGACGTTCGGTGGGCAGTTCGCACGGGTGCGGTCTGGACCGACGGGTGGCTGGACGATATGGGGAGACGCTGCCTGTCCGTGGGCTGCATGGTTTTATGCTGTTTTCTGGCTGGCTTGTCACGGGATTACTCCTTCTTTGATGGCGAGTCAAATGCTTTCGAGTAGGGGGAGTGGCCGGGTGAGAGTCTGTACACTGTTTGGACTGAGGCGCAGATAGACGATCAGGGTTCGTACGAGCCATGCGAGAGCGGCCCGCTGCGCGTACTCGCCGGGTGGCCCTCCCTCGCAGGCCAGCACAACGGCGCGTCGGCCAATCTGTTCGGCGACACGGGTTGGCGCGTTGTCGTCGCGTAGCCGGGTGATCACGCCGGCCCGATCAATGTAGTAGTGCCAGCGGACAGCAGCGCCCTCGGCGGCAAGATCTGCGGAGGCTGGACCGGGGGCTGCGCAGAGCAGCAGTAGATCAACAGGCACCTGATCGCTTGGGCGCTCTGACGGTGGGCTATCACACAGATTATGCATGGCCGGGCGGGCATCCTCGGCTCCCAGGAGGTAGCCTGAGGTTGCCGCCATGCTCGATAGAGTCGTGTCGTCGCCTGAGAGAGTCATATCTCCCACCGGACAGGACAGATCTGCCAGTCGCCCAATTACCGCGTCGTCTGAGGTGGAACCAAGGGTGGCGGAGAATCCACCTATCGGTGTACCGGCGGGCAATGGACGATCATAGGGCCAGTCGGTTGTCGGCAGGCGGCAGTAGATCACATCCAGGGCAAAGGGCATCAGCAGAAGCTGCGCATCCTCTAGGTCAATCTGTTCGGCTGGCCCGAGGGGCGCACCCAGGTGCTGGTCAAGGGCGTAATGCACGAGGGACGCGCCCTCATCAAACTGGCGACCGGCGCGCTCGCGGTAGAGGCTGGTGAGCAGCAGACGGCGCACCCTGGCGGCTTGGGTGGCGGAGAGACCGGGCAAGCGCTGCGTTCCGGCCACCGCTGCCGTCAACTCGCTCAAACGATAGATGATTTTCCAGTTGCTGGCCGATGAGCAGAGGCTATCCAGGGCGAAATGCTGGCATGCGTAGATCTGCCCGCCGTCGCGCAGGCGCTGGTTGGGGCCAATCGGGACGCCCATTTCGTTACTGTGCTGCAGGTAATACTGGTGAAAGGCCCAGTCGGCATGAAAGCCGTTGACCGGATCTGCCGACCGGAAGAGCAATTCACGCAGGCCATCGCACAGCGGCCCGGCGGGAGTTTCGCTCAGGCGGTGTACGTGATCGCTGGTAGGCGTATCGGCGGGGGCGTAGAGCAGATCGCGGGCGTAGATCTCAACCAGGAAGGTGCCGAGGCTGCCCATCCGCACCGCACGGTCTTGATCATCCTGAGCGGCTCCCGCCGCACCCGTGCGCGGCCTGCCGGTTGGTGTGGCCACCGGCATCCCCAGGTGGGCCGATTGAGCGGCGGCAAACAGTGGCCAGCCAGTGGCCAGGGCACCGCCCGCAGCGCGGTAGGCCAGATCAAGCAGCCGGGCACGCAACTGGGTCGAGAGCGCAGGCAGACTCGACATATCAGCGGGCGAGTCGGCGTACACCTCGTTGACAAAGCGTTCCCACGGGAACCCCGCCGGATCGGTTTTGCGCCCTGGCGCAATATCGAGGTGGCGCACAAGCTGGCTGCGCGGCACCTTGTGGCGGGCGACCAGTTCACGGCAGAGCCAGAGAGCCGCCGCGTACTGCGCCGAGGGGTAGGGGTCTCGCCCGCTATTCAGGTTTTCTAGCTCAATGCCGAGCGAGATAGCGTTACAGCCAGTTACCTCGTGCCCATCAACCGTCCAGCGGCTCTCTCCCGCGTGCCAGGCAATCATGGCATCGTCTACCAGTTGGATGATCCGACCGGCCTTATTGACATAATAGTGAACCGACACAGGCCGACGCTCATCACCGCCACCCCGCAGCCAACCGTAATCCCCAGGATAACTGCCCGCCGTCGCGTGCAGCACCAGCATACGCACACGTCCCGGCTTGCCTTGGTCGTAGTGGGGATGGGTCATCTGAACTCGTTCGATCTGCATGGTTTCCTCTTCGTCTTAGGGATGTTTCAAACCAGCTTGACAGTTTGTTGCCGGTCAGCCCTCACCCCCCAGCCCCCTCTCCCAGAACGGGAGAGGGGGAGCGGATCGCGTCCTGGTGAGGAATACACCCCCTCTCCCCCGGTGGGAGAGGGGGCAGGGGGGTGAGGGCCGTCCTCAGTTTGCGTTGTCGAACAGATCAACCCCGCTAATACTGCCGCCCTCTGCGATCACCGCCTGCTGGCTACCAGCCCCGCCCTGTATGCGCAACGAACTGATCGCCCCTCCGTCGCGGGCAATTACCGATTGGCGGGCACCCGTTAGGCGGCTCGGCAGGATCGACTCGCTGGTCGGGCGGGTGACAGGTGGGCGCAGGTAAGTCGGGCCGCCGCTGCGGGCGCGCAGGTAGAGTGCGGGAACATACCACGAGACCCGGTCGGGTTCCTCGACATAGAGGGCGCGGCGGGCGAAGGCAACCGCCTCCTCCACGCTGCGGCCCTCGGCGAGAGCTTGGTAGATCACCGCCGCCATGCGGCTGGCAGCCGCAGCGCGCACGGTGAATTGCATGCCCAAAACGATGGGTACACCGGCGGCGCAGAGAGCTGGCGCGAGGGCGGTACGCATATCGGCGCTGTCGCCGATGACGCCTTCGGCCCCGAGCATCGCGCCCTGGCATGCGTGGAGAACCACCATACCGGCGGGGGCGAAGAGCGGGGCCAGGGCCGCTGCCGGTATCCACGCCGCCGCGCCAGGATCGTCAAGCAGAAGGGCACCTTCACCGCCACGGTAACGACCGTGGCCGTAGTAATGGATGATGTCGGGTGGATCTTCGCCCATAATCACCTCCGCGAGGGACTTGCGGGTGACAGGACTCAACTCGTCCATCTGGGCCACGCCACACGTGATCAGCGGCTCCCACGCGGCGGCGCGGGCGGCACGCTCAATCTGCCGCACCTCATCGGGAATCCCGGTGCGTGGCGAGACGGCGAGAATACGCAGCGGGCCGGATGTCTGGCGCGGTGGCGGTAACGCTTGCGCCAGATCAAGCCGGCGCACACAGGCCGCCGTAGCCCCGCGCCCCAGCAGCACCGGAGTCGGCCCCTCGTCCCACAGCAGTTCCCACGGTAGTCCGGCCAGATCCGTGGCGTGGGGCGGGAAACATAGCTCAAGCGAAAGAGTGCGACCCACGGCGGCGGCGTGATCGCGCACCGTGCCAAGAGCCTGGGCACCAGCGGGGTCGGCGGTGAGGGCGCGGTAGAGCCGCCGCCCAATGCGCCAGGGTGTATCGGCGCGCACGCGACCAGAATCCCACAGCCCTGCGGAGGTCAGGCGTTCCTGATCATCGGGGCTGAAGCCAAAGCTGCGCACCTGCGCCGCATTCCATGCGGTGGGATAGGCCGGATCCTGGAGAGTGTCAAGGGCGCGCAGGATGAGGCCCATATCGTCAGGTGGAATGGGCGCGGGCAGACGACTCTCGCACACCCCGAGGACGTCGGACTCCCAGCGGAGCAGGGCACCGCCACGGACAGGGCGGAAGATCAGGCGCAGGGTGATCGGATCGTTTTGGTTTGTCATGACGAGATCTTCCTAATACGACGATGTAACCGATGTGCGAACCGCCCGAAATCCCAGATTGGCGCTGCGCTGGCCGGGGTGTCGCCAGGACGAGGCACCGCAGCGCAGATCTTCGGCCTTGGAGTCGAAACCACCACCTTTGATCACCGGAGTCTCGCCGGGATTTACGTCCTCGCAGGGTTCCAGCGACTCGAAGTTCTCGGCCAGGCTGGCTGTCCACTCCCAGATTGTGCCGGAGAGATCCTGTGCGCCGCAGGCGGCTGCGCCGCTCGGGAATGCGCCGACGGGCGTGGGTATTGCTATCCCCGTGCCGCTGAAGGCAGCGCGGGCGTTGCTGGGTGGCTGGTCGCCCCACGGGTAGCGCCGCCGGTCGGTGTGGCGAGCCGCCCGTTCCCACTCGATGGCCGTGGGCAGCCGCAGACACTCTTTGGCACTGAGCCAGCCTGCCCGCCGGCCAACCTCACTGCGCCAGGCGCAGTAGGCGCTGGCTTCGTACCACGAGACTCCGACAACGGGGTGGGAGAGCGATCCATGTTCAGCCGGTTTGTTGAGCCCACGCGAGAGCCAGCCTGCCTCACTCCACCAGCGGCGCTCGTGATAGCCCCCGGCAGCGACAAAGTCGCTGAACTCGGCGTTCGTCACCGGGAAGCGCGCAATCAAGAAGCCCTGCCCCAATTCGATGCGGCGCAGGCTACCGGCGCGGGCGCGGCGGGCCGAACCCTCGTCGCCGCACCAGAACGGCCCCGGCGCAATCGGGCACCAGTACGGGGCTACGCCCTGCTGTATGCCGACGGCCCCGCCGCTGCGCGGATCAAGTCGGCGCGGGTCGCCCAAGGTTCCCAGGATCGTCCCAGCGGAAATCCTGCCATCGAGGCTGGCCGTCGGGTCAGCGGTAAGGGACAGGAGTGCCTGGATCACAGCATCCCATGCCCGCTGGGTAGCCCCGTTGCGCCCAATATCAAGCAGACATTCGCCCGCCAGTACCACGGCCCGGTCGCATGGCGCGGGCGCATTGAGCAGATGTAGCAGCAGGCGCTGGGCCTCACGCTGCGGTGCCGCTGCGATGGCAAGGCGGAGGACTTCGCGCCAGCGCGGGGATCCGCTGTAGCGGTGAAAGAAGTTGTCGGGATCATCAACCGTGACCGACTCAAGCAGGCCGCGCGCCGCCAGGTATTCTTCAAAGGTCAGGTGCAGGAAACCGAAACGGCGGTACCCACGTTCCTGGAGCAAGCCGGTGTCGCGGCGCATCAGATCGATAAAATCCTGCGCCAGACGCCGGGCTCGTCCCGGCGCGATCCCATCAGTCTGGGCAAGCGTTATGGCAATCCGCGCCTCCAGGTCGCCTTGGTCAACCAGGCCACCGGGTTGCTCGTCATGAATCCAGAGCGCCACCGGGCCAAGCAGGTTGACCACAAAACGCTCGTCGAGTTGCTCGTCGCCAAGGTAGAGGTCAACCGGGCGACCGGAAAGGGAACGGGCGCGGTTCCAGGTTTCGGCCAGAGCCTCAACACAGAGCCGGTAGAGGTCAACCCGGC
The DNA here is from genome assembly GCA_037134395.1 of Chloroflexales bacterium. GTDB lineage: Bacteria > Chloroflexota > Chloroflexia > Chloroflexales > Chloroflexaceae > Oscillochloris. The sequence continues at coordinate 1,099 of JBAXMH010000210.1, read as the reverse complement.
GGTCGGGCAAGCGGGCGCCCTGGTTATGGATGAGCGCCAGGATGGTGAGCAAGAGCGGGTTGCGGGCCAGGGCGGCCACATTCGCGTCGGCACAGACGGCAGCGCCGAGCAAGCGGGCGTGCTGCTCTACGCGGACGGCCTGTTCCGCCGCCGACGCAGTGCGGATCAGGTCGTGGTACAGGTCGCCGCTCTCGGGCCAGGTCGGCTTGGCCAGCGACTCGTAGGCTTGACTCCAGCGATTGACGAAAGTGGCGATTTGCGCATCGCTCAGGGGCTGGATGACCACACTCGCGAAGAGGCGCGGATCGAGGGGCGTATCGTCGTAACCGACAATCCGGCTGGTGGCGATGAAGCGGTTCCCCTGGGCGTCCCACTCGTGGACAAACGCCTCCAGGCAGCGGATGATCCCGGCACGATCCTCGCGCACCTCGTCCAGCCCGTCGAAGAGCAGGAGGGCGTGCCCCATCTCTAGGGCGCGGACAAAGAGCGGCCCGTAGTCAGGTTGCGAGAGACCAGCGTAATACTCGCTCAGGTAGGCCAAGGGCGAAAGATTGCTGCCCCCGGGTCGCCCGCGAGCATCGGCGAAGGCGGCCACGGGGAAGAAGATCGGCAGCCATACCGTGGCAAGGTCGAGCCGCGTATGTCCATCTCCCCGCGCCAGAGTCGTAATCAGATAGCGCACGAGGGTACTCTTCCCGCTGCCGGGGTCCCCAAGTACCACCAAAAAAGGCTGATCGCGGACATAATCGTGCAGGACAAGCGGGCTAGTTGACCCCGTGCGAACATCGCCGCGCGGCAGGGCAAAAATGGGGATATAGATCTGGTCAAGGTCAATACGCGCAATCGGCTGGATCTGCATAATGCCGCGAAAGTCAATCGCGTTGAACGACTCGATGACAAAGGCCCGGTAGCGCACAAAAAGGGCGGTGAGATCCGCTGGGCGCGGTGCCGGGGAGGTATAAAGGTTGCCGTGAACGATATTCTGCTGAACCTGAGCGATATGCGATCCGCCAGATGCCACAATGGCCTGGCTAGGGACGCCCATGATCAGCCGGTCGAGAAGCTGGTCGGTGGGATGAGCAGCGCGGAACTGATCGAG
>JBAXMH010000209.1:0-8389 GCA_037134395.1 Chloroflexales bacterium | reverse complement strand
GCCGCTGCCACGACCGCTCCTGCCACCACGGGCGAGCAGATTATCATCGGCCTGATCACCAAGACCGACACGAACCCCTTCTTTGTGAAGATGCGCGAAGGCGCGCAGGCGAAGGCCGACGAGCTGGGCGTGAAGCTGCTCACCGGCGCTGGCGCGAAGGACGGCGACAATGAGGGTCAGGTTACGGCGCTTGAGAACATGGTCAACGCCGGGGCCAAGGGCATTCTGATCACCCCCAGCGACACCAAGGCGATTGTGCCGAGCATCGAGAAAGCCCGCGCCAAGGGCGTGCTGGTGATCGCCCTCGACACTGCGACCGAGCCAGAGAGCGCCGTAGACGCGCTGTTCGCAACCAACAACTTCAACGCGGGTCTCCTGATTGGCGAGTGGGCCGTGAAGGCTATGGGCACCAAGAAGCCGATCATCGCCACCCTCGACCTTGCCCCCGGCATCACCGTCGGTGCGCAGCGCCACAACGGATTCCTCCAGGGCTTCGGTCTGGCCAAGGCTGAGCCAACCTCCTCCGACCTCGTCACGTCCCCCGAAGTGGTGTGTACTCAGGACACCCACGGCGACCAGGCTGAAGGCCAGACCGCGATGGAGAACTGCCTGAGCAAGAACCCCGACATCAACCTGGTTTACACCATCAACGAGCCGGCTGCCTTCGGTGCCTACCAGGCGATCAAGGCTGCGGGTAAGGAGAAGAGCATCCTGATCGTCTCCGTGGACGGTGGCTGCCAGGGCGTGCAGGGCGTGGTGGACGGCCAGATCGCCGCTACCTCGCAGCAGTACCCGCTGCGCATGGCCTCGCTCGGCGTGGAAGCCCTGGTCAAGTACGCCAAGACCGGTGAGAAGGTCTCCGGTTACACCGACACCGGCGTCACCCTGATCACCGACAAGGCCCAGACCGGCGTGGACAGCAAGGACTCCAAGTACGGTTTGGCGAATTGCTGGGGAACGAAGTAGTCTAGGCTGAATGGGCGGCAGTGGGAATGTGCCCACTGCCGCTCTTCTCATTGAGGAGTATCGCTCATGGGCGCAGTTGTGAGTAATGCCACCAAGCGGCGTTCCAGCATCCTGGAAATGCTGCTGGCTTCGCCGATCATGGGGCCGCTTGCCGCTCTCGTGCTGGCCAGTATTTTCTTTGCCACGCAAAGCAATAAGTTCCTTACCGGTGCGAATCTTTCCTTGATCATCCAACAGGTGATGGTGGTCGGTACCCTGGCAATTGGGCAAACGTTGGTGATCTTGACCGGCGGAATTGATCTTTCCAACGGCATGATCATGGCCCTGGCATCGGTACTCACAACCGGACTCGCCGTGCAATCCGGGATGCATCCGGCCCTAGCGATCCTGGTGGGCCTGCTTGTCTCCATCGCCTTTGGCCTGCTGAATGGCTCACTCATCACCGGCATTGGCTTGCCTGCCTTCATCGTGACCCTCGGCACCTACAATATTGCCTATGCCCTAGTGCGAATTTACACCACCTCGACGATTACCAAGTTGCCCCCTTCGCTGCTCTACCTCGGCAACACCTTTAACATCGGCGGCACCGAGTTCACCTACGGCTCGGTTCTCATGGTCATCCTCTACGCGATTACGTGGTACGTCCTGCGCTCAACTCCTGCAGGCCGCGCTGTGTATGCGGTGGGCGATAACCCGGAGGCAGCCCGTCTCGCCGGTATCAATACCAAAGTCGTGCTGACCGGAGTCTACATTGTGGCCGCAATCAGCTACGGCATCGCCGGGCTGCTGCTGGTGTCGCGCACCGGCGTCGGCGACCCGCAGGCCGGCCAGACCGGCAACCTCGACAGTATTACCGCCGTGGTGCTGGGCGGCACCAGTCTTCTGGGCGGGCGCGGCCAGATTATGGGCACGCTGATTGGTGCGCTGATCGTCGGTGTCTTCCGTAATGGTCTACAGCTCATGGGTGTCGGGACGATCTACCAAGTGCTGATCACCGGTATCCTGGTGATTGTGGCTGTCTCGATTGACTACCTCTCCCACCGAGGCAAGTAAATACCTTCCAGGAGAACACCATGAGTTCAGCTCCAGGCAAAGTGTTGCTCGAAATGAAGGGTATCGGCAAGTCTTTCCCCGGCGTGAAGGCGTTGCAAGGTGTCAATCTGACCGTGCGGGAAGGGCAGGTACACGCCTTGTTGGGCGAAAACGGGGCCGGTAAATCCACCCTGATCAAGATTCTCTCGGGCGCGTATACCAAAGACGAAGGCGAGATCTTCTTTGAGGGCAAGCCGGTTGAGATCCGCAGCCCGCAAGACGCACAGGCGCTGGGTATTTCGACCATCTACCAAGAATTTAACCTCGCCCGCAACCTCACCGTCGCGGAGAATATTTTCCTCGGGCATTTGCCCAAAAAGGGCATCGCCGTTGATTGGGCCCAGGTCAAGCAGCGTGCGCGTGAGATTCTGGACATCCTGGGCGTTACTTTTTCAGTAGATACCCTCACGGCAACACTCTCGGTGGCCGAGCAGCAGCTTGTCGAGATCGCCAAATCCCTGAACCGCCAGACCCGCATCCTGATCATGGACGAACCATCGGCGGTATTGGGCGAAAAGGATCTCGAAAAGCTTTTTGAGGTGGTGCGCTCGCTCCAGGCGAAGGGCATCGGCATCATCTACATTTCCCACCGCATGAAGGAGATCTTTGAACTGGCCGACGAGGTTACGGTCTTTAAAGATGGGCGCTATGTTGATACCCGGCTGATCTCCAATGTGACGATGGACGATCTGGTGAGACTCATGATCGGGCGCGAGCTGAAGGATGTCTACCCCAAGCGGGTGGCGGCCCCCGGCAATGTCTTGTTAGAGGCCAGCAATATCGCTCGACCCAAGCTGGTACACGACATCTCCTTCACGCTGCGTGCCGGCGAGATCATCGGCTTCGCGGGTATCACCGGCTCCGGGCGGACCGAACTCATGCGCGCCATTTTCGGGGCCGACCCCTACACCGGAGAGTTGCGCATAGACGGGCAGCCGTACAAACCACGCTCTCCTTCAGATGCGATTGCGCGTGGGGTCGCTCTCGTAACCGAAGATCGCAAGGCGCAGGGGCTCTTGCTCAAGCTCAACGTCACCATCAACACCACCATCTCAGGTTTGAAGCACTTGTGCCGGTACGGCATCATCCAACTCTCCCGAGAGCTTGCCCTAGTAAAAAAGTTCATCCAAGACCTGAGTATCAAAACTCCTGGCCCCAACTTCATTGTGGCCAACATGAGCGGCGGCAATCAGCAGAAGGTCATCCTGGCCCGCTGGCTCAGCATCGGCACCCGCATCTTCATCCTGGATGAGCCGACCCGTGGCATTGATGTGGGCAGCAAATCCGAGATCTACCAAATTATGGATGAACTCACCAAAAAAGGCGTGGGGATCATCATGATCTCGTCCGAACTGCCCGAAGTCCTGGGCATGAGCGACCGAATCATGGTGATGCGCGAGGGCACCATCGTCAAGGAACTGTCACGCGCCGAGGCCAGTGAAGAGGTTGTGATGAGCTACGCCGTGGGTTCCGAGATTGCTGCCCATTGAGATGACGATAGAGGGTACATATGCAGCGAAGACTGACCAGCCTGGGCGAGATCTTGTTCGACTTTCTGCCGGTTGAGGCGGGCGGCGAGGTGACGGGATTCACCATGCACCCCGGCGGTGGCCCATACAATGTGGCCGTGGGAATGGCCCGCCTCGGTCAGCCAACTGCCTTTGTGAGCAAGGTGGGCGATGACTTCTTTGGGCGGAGGCTGCGCCGTGCGGTGCGCGCCGAGGGGATTGCGGACGATTTTCTGGCGACGGCCCACGGCCCACCAACAACCCTAGCTTTTGTGGCGACCGAGGATGGTGAACCGGTCTTCACCTTCTACGGCGACGGCGCAGCCGATACGTTGCTGACGCCCGAGGATCTGCCAGCAACGTTCTATGCCGAGACATCCCTGCTGCATTTTGGCGGAATCAGCCTGCTGCGCGGGAGCACGCCGGGTGCCGCCCTCGCTGCCGCCGAAGGTCTGCGCGGGCGGGCGCTGATCTCGCTTGACCCCAACGTGCGTCCGGCGGTGATCGTCAATGCGCCAGCCTACCGGGCCACCCTGGAGCGCGCCATCTCTCTGTGCGACCTGCTCAAGCTGAGCGCCGCCGACATCGAGTGGCTGGCCCCCGGCGTTGACATCCTCACTTACGCAGCCGATCTGCTGAGTCACGGCCCGGCGATGATCACCGTGACCCGTGGCGGTGCCGGGGTGCTGGCCCTGCGGCGCGGCCCCGGCGGTGTAGAGCAGATCGAGGCATCCAGCTTTCGGGTGCAGGTCTCCGACACGGTAGGCGCGGGGGACTCGTTTAGTGCGGGGTTCCTGGTGGCCCTCGCCGAGCGCGGGGCATTGAGCCGGGACGCCATCGAGTCTTTGCCCGCCGCCGAAATTCAGTCGGCCCTGCGCTTTGGTGCGGCGGTGGCCGCGATCAACTGCACCCGTGCGGGTGCCAACCCGCCGACCCGTACCGAGGTAGACACGTTCTTGGCGGAGCGGTGATGGTGCCCTCTTGCGCACACCACCCGATGAAAATGCCCAGCTATCGGCTATTACGACAGTTGTCGTGTGGATCACCCCCCCTAGCTCCCCCGCACGCGGGGGGGAATAATGCATTGGTTCCCCCCCGCGTGCGGGGGGGTTAGGGGGGGTGATCGGCGGGAGCCTTTCTGCGAAGATAGTTACAACTGTCGTACTATCGGCTATCGGCTATGTTCACATCGGCACGGGCAAACTGTTCGCGGAGCGCCGGGTAGAGTGCGCGGTAACGCTCGTATATGCGCTGGTACTGCGCAACAACAGCGGGATCGGGCGGGGAAGGTTCCGCCAGGGGCATTCCCGCCACCGCATCTTCAGGCGTTGCAAACGCCCCCGCGCCCAAACCGGCCAGCAGGGCCGCCCCGTAGGCCGCGCCGTGATCGGTGAGGCTGCGCCGGATCGGCAGGTTGAAGATGTCGCGCTGGATCTGGAGCCACAGTTCGCTCTGCGCGCCGCCACCCACCGCCCGCACCTCTGCCGATACAACCCCTAGCTCGCGAAATACCTCCAGTCCGTCGCGCAGGGCCAGCACAACCCCCTCCATCACGGCGCAGATCATGTGCGCCCGGCCATGATCGAGGCGCAGTCCGAAGAATACCCCGCGTGCGTGGGGATCCATATACGGCGTGCGCTCGCCGAGCAGGTAGGGCAGGAAGGTCAGGCCAGAGGCTCCCACGCCCGCCTGCGCAGCTTCCGCCGTTAGGGTCGTGTAGGTGGGCAGTCTGTCGGCATCAGGGGGAGTGAGCAGATCGCGCAGCCAGCGCAGCGAAACCCCACCCGCCAAGATCGCCCCCATCACGTGCCAGCGGCCCGGCACGACGTGGCAAAGACTGTGGATGCGGCCCGATAGGTCAATCACCGGACGATCCGTGACTGCAAAAACCTGGGCGGAGGTACCAATTGAGCAGAGCAACGTCCGATCCTGTCCACTCGCCAGGCCAAGCCCAAAGGCCGAACATTCGGCGTCCCCGCCCCCGGCAACTACAGGCGTCCCCGCGACCAAGCCGGTGGCCCTGGCTGCCTCCACGCTGATTTTTCCAGCTATCGCCGTCGATTCATACACGGGCGGCAGCAGTCCGGCGTCAATCCCCAGCGCGTGCAGCAGCGTCGGCGACCAGTCCCGTGTTGCCAGATCAAAGAGCAGGGTCGCCGAGGCATCCGAGACATCGCTTGCCAGATGCCCGGTCAGCCGAAAGCGCAGATAGTCTTTGGGCAGGAGGATCTGGCGGGTACGAGCGTAGATCTCTGGCTCGTGTTGGCGCACCCACAGCACCTTGGCCGCCGTAAAGCTGGTATTTGCGGCGTTTCCGGTGATGCCGATCAGCTCTGTCCTGGGAATACGAGTCTCAATCTGAGCAACCTGCTCGACGGTGCGTCCATCGGCCCAGATCAGGCATGGGCGCAGCACCTCGCCCTCGGCGTCTAGGAAGACAGCACCGTGCATCTGGCCGGAGAACCCAATCGCCGCCACCTGCTCTGGCTTAAGCGCACCGCTCGCAAAGAGCGACTGGCAGGCCCAGATGCAGGCGTCCCACCAGTGGGCAGGCGATTGCTCAGCCCATCCAGGCTGCGGAATTGACAAGTCGAGCGAAACACTGGCCTCGGCCACCGAGCGCCCGGTCTGGTCAATAGCTTGGAGCTTGAGCAGTGACGTACCAAGGTCAATACCGAGAAAAAGCGGTGAGCGGCTTATCATTACACCATATCCTCACTGTAGCCGTCTGTGCGCGCACGAACGCAACATCTTCGCGGGCAAGCTGATCCGACGTATACAGTATTGTACGCCGACTCGTGATGCGCCTGAAGTCGCGTCATAGGGCTGATGCAAAGTCCGCAGATCGCCTCCCGCCCCCCACCCCCAGCCCCTCCCCCACGTGGGGGGAGGGGAGCCGGACAGCTTTCTGATGAGGAATACCCCCTCTCCCCCCGTGGGAGAGGGGGCAGGGGGAGAGGGGGCGCGTGACTTTGCATCAGCCCTGAGTCGCGTCACGGGAGCCTACGGCTGGCCACCCGCCGAGTGTAGAGATTAACACTGCTTGACACGCCAGATAAAGACATGGTAGAGTTCCGCCGTTTCTCCACCAACCCCACTGACGTGAAAATAGCCAGGTGTCGGGTAGGGGCGCGTCGCGACGCGCCCCTACGGTCCGTTTTCATCGGCTATCGGCCATCGGCTATATTCACAGGAGCGCTAAACCGTGACTCAAAGCAGCGTGCCACCAAAAAACAGCAACGGCGGAAATCTTGGGTTTGAGGCCGAGTTGTTCAAGACCGCCGATAAGTTGCGTGGCAATATGGAGCCGTCGGACTACAAGCATATTGCGCTTGGTCTGATTTTTCTCAAATATATCTCCGATGCCTTTGAGTCCAAGCACGCCGCGCTGCTGGCCAGCGATCCAATCGCAGCCGAGGATCAAGATGAGTACCTTGGCGACAATGTGTTTTGGGTGCCCAAAGAGGCGCGCTGGTCGTATTTGCAGGCGAATGCCAAGCAGCCATCTATTGGCACGTTGATTGATGATGCGATGCGGGCGATTGAGAAGGATAACGAGTCGCTCAAGGGTGTGCTGCCCAAGGAGTACGCTCGCCCCGCGCTGAATAAGGTCATGCTGGGCGAGTTGATTGACCTGATCTCGGGCATTGCGATGAATGAGGAGAGCAATCGCTCTAAAGATATTCTTGGCCGGGTCTACGAGTACTTTCTGGGTCAGTTTGCGGGTGCCGAGGGCAAACGCGGCGGTGAATTTTATACGCCGCGCTCGGTGGTGCGTGTGCTGGTTGAGATGCTTGAACCCTACCAGGGCCGCATCTATGATCCGTGCTGCGGCTCGGGCGGGATGTTTGTACAGTCAGAGAAGTTTGTCAAAGAGCACGGCGGGCGTATTGGCGACATTGCCGTCTACGGGCAGGAGTCGAACTACACAACCTGGCGTCTGGCTAAGATGAACCTCGCCGTGCGCGGCATTGACTCCGACATTCGCTGGAATAACGATGGTAGCTTCCACAAAGACGAACTGCGCGATCTGAAAGCTGATGTCGTGCTTGCCAATCCGCCATTCAATATCTCGGACTGGGGCGGCGACCGGCTGCGCGATGATGTGCGCTGGGTGTTTGGTGTGCCCCCGGTAGGCAATGCGAACTACGCATGGCTCCAGCATGTCTACCACCACCTTGCGCCCAATGGCACCGCTGGCGTAGTATTGGCCAATGGCTCAATGTCGTCTACGCAGTCCGGCGAGGGCGATATTCGCCGTGAGTTGCTGGAACGCGATGTAGTTGATTGTATGGTCGCGCTGCCTGGGCAACTTTTCTACTCCACCCAAATCCCGGCCTGCCTCTGGTTTCTCGCCCGCAACAAAAACCCCGGCAAAGGCTGGCGTGACCGACGCGGCCAGGTACTCTTCATTGACGCCCGCAAGCTCGGCCAGTTGGTTGATCGCACCCGCCGTGAACTCTCCGACACCGATGTGCAGCGCATCACCGATACCTACCACGCCTGGCGTGGTGAACCTCACGCAGGAGTGTACACTGATGTAGCCGGTTTCTGCACATCGGCATCGCGTGAGCAGATCCGTGGGCACGGCCACATCCTAACGCCGGGGCGCTACGTGGGTGCCGAAGAGGTCGAGGCCGATGCGATATCGTTTGAGGTGCGCTTTGCGGCGCTCCGCGAGAAACTCGAAGAACACATGATAACGAGCGAGCGCCTCAATGCGACGATTCGCGCTGCACTTGCGGGGGTGGTGGGCGATGATCGCGTATGAGGTGTCAGGTGTCAGGTGTCAGGTGTCAGGTGTCAGGTGTCAGGTGTCAGGT
>JBAXMH010000208.1:0-8458 GCA_037134395.1 Chloroflexales bacterium | reverse complement strand
CTCCCCAGCCCTCCCCCGATGGGGGAGGGAGTCCGGCTCCTCCCCCCGATGGGGGGAGGTTGGGAGGGGGGCGGTAGCTTTTCAGACAGCTTCTTATGCCGGGTTGGAGTAGGATATGCCGCCCCCTCTCGCTCCCTCCGATTTTCTCACGCAATTCCAGCACATCTTTACCCGCACGGGCTTTCGCGGCAGTGACTTTCGGGACTATCTCACCAAACCGATACATCAGCGCAGTGGCGACGAAGCTTCGATTGTAGACCGGGCAATTGTCGGCCCGCTCCTCGATCTCCTTGGCTTCGCTCCCGGTGATCAGAACTACAATCTCCAGCGACGTGGGGATCGCCCTGATTTTGCGCCAAGCGTTGAGGTATATGGCTCCTGCTTTGTGGTCGAGAGCAAGAATACGACGCTGACCCTGACCCTTGATCTTCATGATCCGGAGAGCAATCTTGGGCAACTCTGGGGTTATATGCAGCTTGTGGCCGTGGATCTGGGGATGCTTACCAACGGGCGTGAGATTCGACTCTATGCGCGGATGGGTACGACGTTGCGTGAGGTGATGCACCTCGATATGGAAGCGGTACTTGCCGTATGGGACAGCGGTGCGGAGCTTCCCGCCGATCTGTCTGACAGAATTACCGTGATTGAGCGCCAGTGCAGTCTTGCCTCATTCACCGACCCTGACCGTATGGAGCGGGAGTTGGGGATGGATGTGGATCGTTGGCTGGTGCGCGCACTTCGGCTGGGAACCTCGGAGCATCATGAGGAATTGTTGGTCTCAGAGGTGCAGCAGCTTATCGCCGCACTGCACGCCGATGCGCGCCAGATACTCCAACGTCATTGTGATGCTGCTGCTGCCTACGAGCAGCGCCGCCGGTATCTCGATGATGGGGGAATGGAGGAGGCAGAGTCGAAGCTCACCGCCCTCTGCGAGCAGGTAATGAACGCGCTGAGTCGGATGAAGGTCACACTTGGGCTATCCGATGAGCAGGAGGATCTGATTCGGCGCATGCTGATCAATGTGGCAGCCGATGATAGCTCGTATCCGAGTAAGAAGGCGCTGTCTGATGCAATCCTTGGGGTGATTAATGCGGCGCGAGCCGTAAAGTACGCTGATCGCCCGCGCTTCGCGGCTCCCTGGCCAAACCTTAATACGGCATCGGATCTGAAGGCCGCCCTCGATACCTATGGCGATGTGGTTGGTGCCCATCTCAAACGGCAAACAGAGCTGCGGTTGCAGTATCGAGAGACACGAGCGGTGATGGAGGATTTTGCGGCCTGGCGCTCGCTGATTCAGGAGACGGTGATTGGTGGCGGTACTGAGGAGCAGCAGGCAACCGAGTTCGCACTTCAGGCTGCTTACGTGGTGTTTATTCGGCTGCTGCTAATCCGTGTCTGTGAGGACAAGGGACTCTTTCCCCATCGCTTCATCTCAGATGGCGGTATCAAGCACTGGCAAGAGGATATTGATCGTTACCTGCGCTTTGCCAGCGGCAACCCGTATACCCCGCTGCTCGATATGGCCTACGCGAACGCGCAGAATATCTACGCGCACTTCTTTACCGGGCGTGAGGTCTTCAACTGGTATCGCCTTGACCGTAAACAGCTTCTGATGGCGTTACATCGCCTGAGTCGCTTTAACTTTGTGGAAGTCAATGCCGATATTGTGGGCACGATCTACAACACCTACGTTGCCCGCAAGGAGAAGAAGGAGCGCGGGCAATATTACACGCCTCGCTCTATCGTAAACTACATGCTCGACTCGATTGGCTACACCTCGGGGTCAGAAATTATCGGCCCCGATAAGCGCCTGATTGACCCGGCCTGCGGCTCAGGATCATTTCTGGTTGCAGCGGCGCATCGTTTGGTTGCTGCGTATCAGGCGGTACCGCCGCCGCAACAACCTAGCCCGCTGGTGATTATCCGCCGCATCCGTGAGTCGCTCTTCGGCTTCGACCTCAACCCCTTTGCATGTTATTTGGCCGAAGTGAACTTGCTCATCCAGGCACTTGATCTGGTGAAACAGGCCCACGACCAGGGTATCCGCCAGCCACTAGAGCGATTTCATATCTACAACGAGGATGCGCTGACCAATCCGACCGACATGTTCTCGTACAGCCGCTTCCAATTACGGTTGGCCGAAGAGAGTGCCGAGGCCGACCAGATCAAGCGCCGCGCTCCCGGCACATCCTATGCCAACGGCTTCGCTTTTATCGTCGCTAATCCGCCCTACGGTGCCAGTTTGAGCGACGATTATAAGGCTACGCTGCGCAAAGATTGGGCCGACGTCTTCTACGGGCAACCCGACACCTATGTATTCTTCTTTGCCCTTGCGCTGCGGTTACTGGCGACACGCGGGCGGATGGCCTTTATTACGCCGAACACGTATCTCATGGGGACGAATGCCGCCCGACTGCGCCGGGCACTGCTCGACGCGGGGCGAATTGAGCAGATCGTGGATCTGCCGCAGGGGATTTGGCCCGATGCCAACGTAGATTGTGCGATCACCGTACTCACCCGCGATAGTGATGAGACCCGCCGCATTGCACATCGGCCCGAGGCGCGCATTATGGGCCTGCGTGATGATCTGTCCAAGCTCATCCGTGGTGAATGGCAGGAACTACTGCGACAAGATCAGGGGCGCTGGATGGCAGACCCGAAGGCGGAGATCAACATTCGCTACGACGCGCTGCTCCAGCGAATTGAGGATGCGTGTCAGGTGGGGAATAATGGCGGGACAAGAATCACACAGCTTGGACAGATTGCAGATCTATCGGAAGGTATCAAGCCGTACATCACACGTGAATTAGGTCGCCAGAATCCCTACATTCGTCCCAAGCGTGATGTCCCAACTCATGTTGCTCATTGGAAACCTTTGCTTGACGGGACAAGTTATGTTGGACGTTATGAGTTACGGTGGCATCAAACACAACCACATATCGATTACTCGGCAAACCTTGAACGTCGTCGTGAGCCAAAGTATTTTGACTCTCCCAAACTCCTGTTCATTCGCCTCCGCAATCGAGCACTCAAGCGGCGACTCGTGGCAACCTATGATGAGAGCGGGTTCTACAACCGGCATAACTTCAGCAACATCATCGCCCGCGACGGCTCAGGATACGACCTGAAGTATATTTTGGCCTTGTTTAATTCATCGCTACTCAATTACTGGTACGCACGCCAGTTTCCCGATGTGGAAGTCGCAATTGATGACACGCGCAAACTCCCCATCTTCCCCGCCGACACCGCAACCCAGGCCGAGATCATCGCTCTGGTAGACGCCATGCTGGCGGAACATGTCACACTGAACAGGTTGCGTGAGCAGGAATACCGGATCATTCGGCGAGCGACGGGCAGCGACGTGATTGAACTGCCCTACGACCGTTTGCTGGCGGAGCTAGAGGCTAGCAACAGCGAGGTTGTGGCCTACAGAATCTCGGAAGCGCTCTATCAGGGTATCCTTTCCATCCCCGCCGAAGCCGACCAGACCGAGACAGTCAGCAGCAACATCTTCGTGACGCCCAAACACCCCACCAGCGTGGTGCTGCGGCGCAACAAACTCTGGCTCACGGTGCCAGACGAAGATATACGCGACTACCTAGTGAACTACCTACGCCGCCCGCGCTGGCGTGGCAAAGCGTGGGCAGATGTGGCGGAGGAGGCGCGCATCCTCGTGCAAGAAGAGGATAGGGTTGCATTCAGCGCACTGGTGTACTCGCGACGGGCGGAGATTATAGCGAGGCTCAATCGGATCGATCAGCTCGACCGAGAGATTGATCAGCGGGTGATGACGCTCTACGGAATCAGCGACCCCACCGAACAGGCGCGGATCATGGGAAGCGCCCCGGCTGATGATGATACAGGCGTAAGGGAAGGCGAGGATGTAGCCGTAGCGGATGAGTCAGTGAGAGAACCTGCTGAACAAGGGGAGAGACAGCGCAATGTGGCTAGGATATTTCCGATTTGATGATCAGGGCGCGGTACGTACCTACCACATTCGCACAAGCGGGCGGGCTGAGGTAGACACGCTCCTGAAACTGGCGGAGCAGCGCGGGCTCTCGCCCACGGCGAAGATCGTAGAATATGCCGCATTCATCGTCAGTGGTACCATCAAGCTAAAACCGATGTTGGTGCCGAACTTCCACTTCTACGAGCATCAGGATTGGGTGATGCGCTGGAATGAGACGGCAAATACTTCAGGTGGGAAACAAAACATCGCAATACCGCAGAAGTAACCCTGTCATCGTGTCACGCTGAGAAGCTGTCTGAAAAGGTCACATATCCCGCGATTCCCCCTCCCCAGCCCTCCCCCGATGGGGGAGGGAGTCCGGCTCCTTCCCCCATCGGGGGGAGGTTGGGAGAGGGGCGGTAGCTTTTCAGACAGCTTCTGAGCGCAGCGAAGCGTCCCGGTCATGATCACGCCCGCCGGGACGCTTCACGTCGCTCTGCGTGACAGCGTGACGTATAGCAATCCTGACTCAAAACAACCGTTGCTGGCGTGGATCATCACTGAACCGAGGCGGCTGCTGGCCCTTCAGCGCATACTCCAACAGATCGGTGATTGCCAATTCGGTAGCCCACTGGCGCAGGTAGGGGTGATTGAGAAAAAACGTATCTATGCCCGGTGTCATATCACACTGAGCGATCTCAAACATGCCTTACGTCGGTATCACGTCCTATTAAATGTAGCGAAGCATCTCCCCTGACTTCCTGAGAAACCCCTTACTGCGCTCTGCGTGACAGATTACCCGCAACGGGACAATGAAAAAAATCGGCTTAATGTGTATCAATGAGGCCGAGAAGTTCTGGTAGAACAATGTGATACAATTGTGCTTGGTAACGCGCTAGATGACAACTACAGGCGCACTTCTTGTTGCATATAGCGGGGCACTTCCTCTCATGCTGATTGCCTGGATTCACCGGCTAGGAACCTTGCAACGGGACTCTTCATACGCATACTGAGAACGTGACTCTATGACCGACTACCACTATCTCTCCAATTTCATCTGGCAAATCGCAGATCTTCTACGCGGGCCGTACCGCCCACCGCAGTATGAGCGCGTGATGCTACCGATGACGGTGTTGCGACGTTTCGACTGTGTGCTTGAGGCGACCAAGCCGCAGGTGCTTGCCCGCTATGCGCAGATAAAAGATAAATTTGAAGGTGATGCGCTTGATAGTATCTTGAACAATGTCGCGGGCAATGGCAAAGGCTTTCAGTTCCATAATCACTCCGAGCTAGACTTTCGCAGGTTTAAGAGCGATACAAATAATCTTAACCAGCATCTCCAAGCCTATATCAACGGCTTCTCGGCGAATGTGCGTGACATCTTTAACCGCTACTTCGATTTCGCCGCCGAGATTGAGCGTATGTGGGACGCCGATATGTTGCACTTGATCGTCGGTCGCTTTGCCGAGATCAATCTGCATCCCAAAGCGGTCAGCAATATTGAGATGGGGTTGCTGTTCGAGGATCTGATCCGCCGCTTCAATGAGTCCGACAATACGACCGCAGGCGACCACTATACGCCGCGTGAAGTAGTGCGGCTCATGGTCGATCTGTTGTTCAGCCCCGATGACGATGTGCTGACGACGCCGCGCAAGGCGTTTACCCTGTTCGACCCGACCTGCGGCACTGGCGGTATGCTTTCTGAGGCGCGACGGCACTTGTACGATATGAACCCCGATGCTGAATTGCACGCCTACGGCCAGGATTTTAACCCGCGTGCCTATGCAATTGCCTATTCCGATCTGCTGCTGAATGAGGATGAGGAGGGAGCGATTGAGTATGGCGACTCGCTCGTGAAAGATCAGTACCGAGGGCGACAATTCGACTACTTCTTGGCGAATCCACCCTTCGGCGTTGATTGGAAGAAGCAACAGAAGGAGATCACCCGCGAGCATGAGCGTGGTGGTACGGAGAACCGCTTCATCGCCGGGTTACCTCGGGTGAATGATGGCGCGTTGCTCTTCCTCCAGCATATGCTCAGCAAGTTCACGCCCTACATGGCTGGGAGTAAAGAGGAAACCGGCTCGCGGCTGGGGATTGTTTTCAATGGTTCGCCTTTGTTCACCGGCGGGGCAAGTAGTGGCGAGAGCGAGATCCGCCGTTGGATTATCGAACGCGATATGCTGGAGGCGATTGTCGCCCTGCCAGAGCAGATGTTTTTCAACACCGGCATCGGTACCTATATCTGGATTGTCACTAATCGTAAGGAAGCGCAGCGTCAGCGCAGCGTGCAACTTATTGATGCACGCGAGCTATGGAAGCCGCTGCGTCGCAGCCAGGGTGATAAGCGGCGCTACTTGGGCGATGATGACATCACGGCGATTGTCCGTGCCTATGGCGCGTTCGCCGATGCCAACCCTACAATCAGCAAGGTGCTGGCGACCCATACCTTTGGCTACGACCGCGCCACGATTGAGCAGCCGCTCAAGTTGGTTTACCAGATGGACAGCGAGATTAAGAGTCGCTTTCTCGATGCCGCGCCGCATCTGCTCGACGACATCCAGTGGCTTGATCGCGAGTTCAAACGTGACCAGATCGAGGATTGGAACCTCATCCGTGCCTTCTTCAAGGATAAGAAACTGCGCTGGCGTGCGCCCGAGATCAAACTCCTTCGCGATCTGTTCACCATGCGTCACGACGAGGCCGCGCCGGTGATTGCCGACACGCGCCCGCAGCGCAAACAGAGCGACGAGCGGGTGTGGGGCTGGTTCCCATTCCCGCAGGCGGGCGAAGATCGCCGCTACGAGCCAGACAGTCAGCGCCGCGACACCGAAAATGTGCCCGCCAATGATGTTGATACCGACGTGCGCGAGCCGCACATCGCCGCGTACTTCCGCGAGCAGGTGCTGCCGCATAAGCGTGAGGCATGGGTTGATCGCGACAGCCTGCGCCGGGCCTATGAGATCAACTTCAATCGCTACTTCTACACCTACACGCCGCCGCGTTCGCTAGAGGCGATTGACCACGACCTGCGCGACGCCGAGAAGCAGTACCTTGGCCTGCTCAGTCCCACCGAACTTGCGGAGTTCCAGCGGGAGATCCGTAGGCTGCTGGGTGAGGATATGACGTGATGATCGCGAGCAGTCTTAACTTAATGGTACCTTGGCAGCCTGTTGCCAATGATGAATGGAAGCTTGTCCAAGTCAAGCGTTATTATGATGTCATTTTAGGTAAAATGCTTCAAAATACTGCTCAGTCTTATGAAGACGAAGAAATTCCATATCTTAAAGCACAGCATGTTCAATGGAATGAAGTACGAATGGATGATCTGCCTACTATGTGGGCATCGCCTTCGGAAATTGAAATGTTGCGAGTACAAGAAGGCGATCTCCTCGTTTGTGAAGGTGGAGAAGTTGGTCGAGCCGCGATTATTAAAGGAGAACCTCCTGTCGGCTGCATTATACAAAATGCCCTGCATCTTGTTCGACCAAAAGAAGGAGCTGAAACACGATTCTTAAAGTATCTATTAGAGTGTGCAGTTGCACAAGCATGGCTTGATGCACTCTGTAATCGATCTACCATTGCTCACTTTACCGTTGAGAAGTTTCGTGAAATGTGGATTCGGATTCCTCCCCTCTCCATCCAGCGTGCCATTGCAACCTACCTTGATCGCGAGACAGCGCGGATTGACGCGATGATCGCGACAAAGCGGCGGCTGATTGAGTTGCTGACTGAGAAACGCCGCGCACTGATTACGCACGCAGTAACGCGAGGAATTGACTCGCACGTGCCGATAAGGGACTCGGGGGTAGAGTGGATTGGCGAGGTGCCGGAGGTGTGGCGAATAGAACTATCGCGGAGATTCATTCGTGATATTGAGCAGGGCTGGAGTCCAATCGCAGAAGAGCGTAGAGCGGGCGCTGACGAATGGGCTGTTATTAAATTGAGTGCGGTGAAGAATGGTCGTTTTTTTGCTGAAGAACACAAGGCGCTGCCGGCAGATTATGATATTCCTGCCCACTTAGAGATTCAACCTGGCGATTTTCTGTTGTCTCGCGCAAATACACCACTGTTCGTAGGTGATGTTTGCGTGGTAGGTGAAACCCGCTCCAAGTTAATATTTTCCGATCTTATCTATAGATTGGCACTCAAAAGCGACCAAATAGATGCCAATTATCTCAAATATCTCCTTTTATCACCCGTTGGTCGCTCTCAGATAGAGACACAGGCCCGTGGATCAAGCCAAAGCATGGTAAAAATCTCACAGGATCACATTCAAGAATGGGTTGTTCCACTACCACCACTTGTTGAGCAACAGGCCATTGTTTGCTTCCTAGATAAAGCCTTGGGGCAGATTGTACAACTGCAGGTGATAGCCGAACAAACTATTATCCTGCTTCACGAGCGTCGGGCCGCCCTGATCAGCACAGCCGTGACGGGGCAGTTAGCCATATAGCAATCCTATCTGGGTCGTAAACCTGTCAGGTGCGGCCCCTGACGCATCGGGAT
>JBAXMH010000207.1:0-8513 GCA_037134395.1 Chloroflexales bacterium | reverse complement strand
GTCGGTCGCCCAGCGATGATCAGGGCAATGGTGGCGGCCGCCGCGAGGGGAGCTACGTAGGCCCACCCCAGGCGTAGGATGTCGGGCAGGGTGAGGCGTGGCATCCGCCCGCTCAGGCGGCGCAGCAGCCCCCCGGCGGTGATGAACCCGGCTCCGGTGATGGTCAGACGTAGCCATACCGGGCCGATGGTAGTGGGTAGGGTGGCGACCACGGTGGTCGCCAGCAGCGCCGCCGATGCGACGGCGCGGGCCAGGTTGTCGAGCCAGTGCAGGGCGGGCGGCATACCATCCTGCATGCTTGTCCCCGTAATACTCACCTCGTCGTCAAACGGTCCCCACCCGACGGCGATGGGGAAGGCAATCAGGGCGGCGATGATGGCGAGCAGGTGGGCGGGCAGTGCGGTGAGTCCCCACGTGGTATGGATGGTCAGGGAGGCCGTCATCGCGATCCAGAGTAATGTCCGGCCAAAGGTGCCGATCTGCGCACGCCGCACGGCAGCCCGCACCACTCTTGGCGCACCTGCTGCCAGCGCGGGGACAAGAGGCACCAGGAAGGCCAGTTCGATCCCAGCCCAAGTCCACAGCCATGCGTGCGTTACTCCCGCTGGGTGAGCAGGCCAGGGCATCGTGGCGAGGCCACCCGCCGCCGCCAGTATACCCGTCAGCACAGCCAGTCCCTCACGTGAGCGCAGGGCCGCGCCGATACTGCCCATGCTCCCACGATCTCCCGCGCCCCCCACCAACCAATGGTAGAGCAGCCCCAGAGCCAGTGTTGTGATCAGGCCGGGATACACAATTCCCGCTACTATCACCGAAAGAATATCCATAACGCCATATCTGTAAGGGTGCAGCAGCGCACCGCATATAACAATGTAAACATAGCCCTTGCGCTGCTGCGCCCCTACAGCGCCCGGATAAATGCCAGTTCGCGGATTGCCCCGTCTATGGTGGTAAGCAGCGGGCCGGGGTAAAGCCCAACCGTCAGGCAGATCAGCATCAGGATGAGCGTAAGGGCTGCGGTACTGCGCGGCTCGGGGGCGAGTTGCCGTGGGGCCGGGCGATCAAGTTCAGTTTCGCCGAGCATCAGTGGCTCGGGTACAACTTCATCTTCGCCCGAACCGAGGAGCCGCTCATTCGCTGTGCGGATGAGTGCGAGCAGTGCCAGTACGGTTGCCGCGAGCAGCACCAGCAGCTCGGGCCACCCGTTCTCCGCCGCCGCTTGGTAGATCAGCAGCCGTCCCATCGCGCCGCTCAGCGGCGGTATCCCGACCAGGGCCAACCCACCGGCCAGCAGTCCTGTGCCAGCCACCGGCCAGCGCCGCAGTAGATCGCGCCGCGCTATTCCGGGTGTGCGCCCGTCAGGACGTTCGACGAGCGCCAGACTTACTAGTATCAGGAGTACCGCCAGGGTCTGGTTGAGCGCCCCGAAGACCGCCCCGGCCAAGCCGATGCTTGACACCGAGGAGAGACCATAGAATACCATACCACAGTCATAAAGGATCAGGTAGGCTATCGTTCGCCGCAGCGACCCCGGCCCCAGGGCCAGGCCCGCACCGATCAGGGCACTAATCATTGCACCGTAGCGCATCATCCGGAGCGGTCCCTCGTTATCGGTTAGCAGGGTCGGGAAGGTCTGGAAGGAGACCAGCAATACCAGCAGGCTGCTCATGTTGAGCAGTGTGATGACGAGGGCCGCCACCAGTGGCTCGGCGTGTTCGACAAGATCGGAGAGCCAGGCGTGGAAGGGGATGATCGCCAGCCGCAGCGAGAAACTCGCCCCTAACAGGGCCAGGATGAAGCGAGACAGCGGGATGCGACCAGGCAGTTCGCCAATCCGGAAGATCGTGGCCAGCACAAAGGCAATGTACATCAGGATCGCTGCGACCACCATCATCACCATATATTTTAGGGCCGCCGCAATCGCCTGTGTACCCACTAGTCTGCTTGTATTTGCTGGTAGATCGACCATCACCAATACCGCTGTCAGCCCACTGAGTGCTAGTAGCAGCGTACTGATGAACGGGTTCTGAAGCAGCAGCACAGCACAGACCTGGCTGAGCAGCAAGAGTCCAATCGGCACAAAGCTCTCGCCGTGGGGCAGGTTCCATGCGCCCACAAAGGCGAACCCGCCAATAGCCAGAAATAACAGCATGAACATTCGGTTCAGCGTGTTCAGGGTCAGCGTGACGCCCAAGAAGAGGCTTGGGTTATCTAGCGGGATCTGTGCGGCGATCAGCATCTCGGCCAGCACCGAGCCCAGAGCCATAAAGATGACCAGTTCGCTATTTTTGCGCAGCACAAACGTACTTGCCGCCATACTAATCGGGAAGAGGACGAGCAGAAGGTAGAGCATAATTTATTGCTTGTAGAGTTCGTTCAGCTCCAGAGTCTTCAGCCGACCGTAGAGCAAGCCGCAGAGGTAGGCGATGGCGAGGGAGAGGAGGATGTGAAACTGGCTGAGCAGCACCAGCGGGATCACGTTGAGTCCGCCCTCTTTCACGGTACTCACCACCGCCGTGTAGAGAATGTCTATTCCGCTCGTGCAGAGCAGCAGTCCCAGCCCGATCTTCAGCAGGTCACTAGCGGTGGCGATGGTCAGCACACCCGTGAAGACAAGCCAGTACCAGGCGAAGTCGGCTGCGGGCGTTGG
Organism: Chloroflexales bacterium; assembly: GCA_037134395.1. GTDB lineage: Bacteria > Chloroflexota > Chloroflexia > Chloroflexales > Chloroflexaceae > Oscillochloris. The sequence goes on along the minus strand of JBAXMH010000207.1, from coordinate 5,863 downwards.
CGCAATCGCGTAGATATAGGGCAGCGTCGTACTGGCGAAGAGCGCCAGCACCCCGGCCCAGAACGGCATAATGTAGTCGTTCAGATGAAAGGGTTGGCTGGCCTGCCGACGTTGGGCGGTGCGAGCGGCTCGACGCAGTTCGGCCAGGCCAAACTCGTCGAGGTTCTCCAGCCCGTACTCTCGTGAGAAAGTCAGCGCCGTAATTGACAGGATGGACGTCACCGCTAAGCCGGTAATCATCTTCACCATCACGAGGGTACTCATCCCCCCGAAAAAATCCATGTCGGAGGCGATAAACTGCTGCTCGGCCAAGAAGAGCGCCAGCGCGATGTAGTTTAGCAGCAGGGCCGGGATGGTCAACCGCCAGTCGCGAAACAGCAGCACAACAGTTGCTGTGATCCCTATTCCTATAAGCAGCCAGTTAATGGGCATCGTTTTTGCAGATCACTGAGCCATCAGCAGCATGACAGTGAGCAGGGCGACCAAAATACCCAGCAGGTAGTAGCGCTGCTCGAAGATAGAGATAGCGACCTGGAGCCAGTGACTCATCCTCAGCAGCGCGATCCAGACCCGGCCAAGCAGTGATTCGGCATGAGCAACCCATACGAGGGGCCGTAGGCTCTGCCCAAGGGCGTCAGCACCCAACTGGATCGGATCTTCGTCAGAACTGCGGGCGATCTGCCGTACGGCGGGCATACGGGCGACGACACACACCAGGATCAGTATGGTCAGGCCGATGGCGGCGGCGGCCATTTGATCGTTCAGAATCACCGGCAGATGAGGTGGGGCGTGGGGGATGCCGCGCATCCAGAGATTCCACATGAGCTGGGGTACGACGCCACATACGAGCAGCGGTATGAGGCTCAACGCGCCAGCGATTGTGTCAAGTTGGTTGGATGCTGCCGGGAGGCTGCGAGGATGAGGCGCGGGCAAGAAACGAGCCAGGGGTATGATCAGGGCCAGGGCTAGCAGCGTGGATCCAGCCACCAGTGGCGGTAGTGCCCAGGGCATTTGTTCAAGGGCAGCCTCGAAGAGCCAACGCCGCCCCCAGAACCCCCAGAACGGCGGGATTCCCAGAGCGGCTGCGCTGGCTGCCGCCCAGAGAGTGCCAGCCAGGGCCAGTCGCGGCCCCGGTGCGGTGTCAGCGAACTCATCGCTCCCCGTATTGCGCTCCAAATCAACCACAGCAGCGGCACCTGCCACCGTGACCAGCATCAGATTGATCAACAGGGCCGGGCCGGCCAGTATGGCCAGGGGGCCAGCAAGTCCGGCGGCAACGACCACCGCACTGCCCTGGGCACCGGCGACCCAGCCCAGCAATGGACGTAGCCGCGCCTCACTGTAGGCTCCTGCGGCGCTGGCTAAAGCTCCCACCGACCCGACGAGTACCAGTGTCATCGCCCATGACGTTGGCATGTTTGGGAACATACCTACGAGGCGGAGCAGGTAGCCCAGGCCGAGGGTCGGCATGACCAAGCCGTAGATCAGGGCACCGAGGGGCGCGGGCGCGCGGATCGCTTCATCACGGGCCAAGCCAAAGGGGACGACACCAGTCATCGCCAGCACTGCCAAGAGCAGGGCCACCGTCAATCCCCATGCGGGAAGGTTCCCCGCCACAAAGGCAGGACGAACTCCGAGGAGCCCGCCGAGGAGCAGGATACTCGCCAGCAACCCGAGGGTGAGGCCACGCGGCATGGCTTCGCTCTGGCCAAGGGTGCCGCTGGCCCGCAGGGCACCGTAGCTCGTCAGGGAGCTAATGGCCCATGCCAGTGGTGTCACCATCGAGAGCGGGGGTGCGGCGAGGCTCAGCAGCGCCGCTACCAGTGTCAGACAGGCCCAGCCGAAGATCTCGCCAAACCCACGTACCCCCGGCGCGATCACCGCTGCCAGGGCTGCCAGGGTCATTGCGCCACCCCAGAGCAGCGCCGTCGCAAAGGCTGCGTCACTGGGGCCGAGCTGCCCGACCAGTTCAAATGAGGCCAAGCCGACGCTGAATGTGGGGAAGATCACGTGAGGGGCAAAGGTGGGGGCTGCCGCCAGCAGCACGCCAGCACCGACGCACGCGGCGGCGGCCCCGAGACCGAGGAGGCGTGTCGTGATCACGCGGCTCAGGCCGAAGCATGCGGCGGCAACGATCAGAAGCAGGCTAACAGCGATAACTAACATAGGTTGTGGCACGGCACAGGGCCGTTACTGGTTACTGCTCGTCCTCTGACACGCACTGCATGGGTCAGAAGAGAGCAAGATCAGTACGGCGTTATCGAGGTTGGCCTGTCCGAGCAACGTCCGTGCCAGCAGCCGATCGAGTTGAGGAGCTGGCTCGGCCCGATAGCCGCTAATACGCTTCCCATTACTCTCGACACGGTAGTGCAGAGCGCCTCGGGGAGCTTCCACCGTGGCTTCACCCTTGCCCACTGGCAGGGTTGTCGGCACCTGGGCGCTCAACATACCCGACGGAAGATCATCAAGCGCTCGGTTGCTCAGCTTCAGACTCTCCAGAGATTCCAGCAGCAGCAGGACTAGTCGTGCGTAGACATCGCCGCTCTCTTGGGTAATCATCTGGGGCGACAGCGTGGCGTAAGCCCCATAGGGCGCATCAATTCGCACATCGTCCTTCAGCCCCGAAGCTCTGGCCATCGGCCCGCGCAAGCGAAACTGGGTGGCGGCAGTGCCGGTCAAGGTACCGACATTCACCGTGCGGGCCAAAATAAGCCTTTGATCAATGACCCGGTCAACAATCTGGTAGATGCGTCGGCTGGCATCGGCGATCAGCTTGCTCAGCTCGCCCCGCCGGATGTCGGGGAGGTCACGGCGCAGACCACCAGGAAGAATAAGCGTGCCCCTGTCGGGTTCGCCCGTCAAGAGCGACAACCCATAGGCGCACGAGTCGCGCAGCTTGGCGAGTGGGGTGGCCGTGGCCTCCAGCCCCATCGTGCTAAAAAGCGCACTCAGGGTGCCGAGGTGTGAGGTCGCTCGCTCGAACTCGGTGACCATCAGGCGCAGGTACGCGGCGCGCAGAGGAACCTCAAGCTTCAGCAGCGCCTCCACCGCCAGCGAGAAGGCCAGACAATGGGCGTGGGTACAGGTGGGGCAGCCAAGGGCTATTTCCTGGAGCAGAGGGGACGTACTGGCGGTATGTTGTCGAGGGGCCAGATCCAGGCGATACTCCGCATCGGTGATGCGCTCCCCCACAACCTTTAGCACGAGCCGCTGGGGGCCGCGCCACGCTGCCGCCGTCGGCTCAAGCGTCAGGGTATAGCTCACACAAATCTCCCACAATAGGGTGGCAACGAGCGCGCATTATACCACACCGCCTGCCCACGAACCCGTCATCTCACCAGCGACCGGCGGTGAGATGACAGGGGGTAGCGGGGAGGGCACACCCAACAAGCCTCCCTGCCATGCTCCTACGCGGCGTCAATCTGTCGCACAGCGATGTTAGTGGCGAGAACCTGGGAATCTTGGCCGTACGGATCTTGAGGCAGTTCTACTGGTGTCAGTTTGATGATCGAACCCTGTAGGTGATACGTTCGTGATGCATAAATGAGCTGGATTGGCGAGGTGTAGTGCAGCACCGAAGATGATGCAGGGGTTGGCCTTATCTCAGGGCTACTGTACCAGCGGCGTGGTTTCATCGGGGGGCTCCACGACACGGCGTTTGGTACAACGGGCGGAAATTTCTTACAGTTTACGTGTAAGCCTCTACGCATTGCCGTCGTATTCTCCCGTCAGGGCAACAATAGGCAGAGAAGGGAAACCGCCTACTGTAAAGGAAGCGCTATTGTATATCCAGCCTTATCGGATGTCAACAGTGCTTAGCGATGGATCAGGGCGTATGACAGGCTTCTGCCCTACACCCACACCTTGGTGCTTAGGATCGGGAACTGAATACCTCCATCATCCCAAGCGATCGTAGCGAGATCGTAGTGAAAGTGGCGAATGGTATCGAACAAAATTCTTGGTAACCAACAACTATTGGTACGGTATATGGATATGACTTTAGTACCATGCGCTGGCGATGACTGCCAAATCGCCGCCAATGCTGCGTCGCCAGATCGGGCGGATCGTGAATGTGAGGATTGCGATAGTCGCCGACGGCACCGCATAGTAGCAGAAGTTTGCAGAAAGTTAAGGATCGTCTTAAAAAAAAAGGGGCATATTTAGGGCAATTCTTGAGATCACTTTTATGCAATCATCTCGCGCAGGATTCGCTCCAGTTCGGCGCAGTGGCGCTGCCAGGAGTAACTGGCCACCACGCGCTCACGGGCGCGCCTGCCCATAGCGCGGGCGGCGGTGGGGTCTGCCAGCACGCGAGCAATGGCGGCGGCGAGCGCGGCCACATCGCCCTCGGGGTAGAGGGCTCCCTCCACCCCGTCGCGGATCACCGTGCGCAGCGGCGAAATGTCGGTGGTAACGACGGGCAACCCGGCAGCCATGTACTCGTAGATCTTCAGCGGCGACCAGAAGAATCCTGCGGCGCGCAGGGCCGGGTGCGGCACAGTGGTGAACGGGGCGACGCCGAGATCGGCCTTGGCCAGTTCGGCGGGCACCTGGGCGTAGGGAATGGCCCCCAAAAAGCGGAAGCGCCCTGGACGACGGGCGGCCAGAGACTCGGCAGCGGCACGCTCTGGCCCGTCACCAATCAGGGTCATCTGGAGATTGTGGCCCGCATCCATAAGCTGTAGCGCCGCCCGCACGCCATCCGTAACGCCGTGCCATGCCCGAAAAGACCCCATAAAGACCACGTTCGGTGGCCTCATGCCGCCTTCCAGATCAGCGCGATCCGCCGGACTGAAGCGGTCTACGTCGGCCCCCCAGGGCAACTCGACAATCTTATGGCGGGGGATGCTGGCGGGCACGGTGGTGTGTAGCGGGGTGACGATGCGCGCAGCCCAGCGGCACTGGACCTCGGCGTAACGACGCATCGGGCCACCGAGAGCGTCGTCAATTCGGCGCTTGCGCACCTCGGGCGGATCAACGATGAGGGCGTTGACTTCGAGCAAACTTGGCAGACCGAGGCGGCGGGCGGCGATCATGCCTGCGCCGGCAAAATTATAGTAGCGCTCAATGATGGCGTCGGGGCGGACGGATCGGGCCAGACGCAGCATCGGCCACGCGTCGAGGATACTCAGAGCCTTGGGGGTGCGCCGCTGGTGGAGCAAAAACCCGTCGCACGGGCGGGGCGCTGGATCATCACCGGAAGCCACCAGATGCACCTCGTGGCCGAGACGGGCCAGACCACGGGCAACCTCGTAGGCGTGGGTACTGCCGCCGAGCGCACCCGGGACGGGGATGCCTGCGGCGACATAGAGGAGTCTCATTGCGGATTGCGGATTGCAGATTGTAGATTGCAGATTGGCGTTCAATCTGCAATCTACAATCTACAATCTGCAATATATTTAGAGGCGCTCGTAGCGCTCAAGATCCATAGACAGGGCCAGGGCTCCGGGGGCAGACTTCTTGACAAGACCGATAGTGCGCTCAACCTGATTATCCTCAATACCAACAAGCAATGTCGTATTGCCACGGCGGAGGAAGCCACCAGTCGTGGCCAGCCGCGTGACCCGCAGCCCCTGTTCGACCAAGGCATCAACGGTACTGTCGGCCTGAGCGTCCTCTGTCACAAAAATTAGCAGCTTCATCAGGCAAAGCCTCCACAAAGAGATCCGCTCCCCTGGCCGCATTATACGTTCGGCGGGCGCGAGCGTCAATGCAGTATCGGAATCTACTTCCTGCCTCTCGTCTCCTGCCTCCCGCCTCCTGTCCGCTCTTGTGAGCGGAACACGAGCCAGATCCAGAGCGGATAGGTGATAATCGGCAGGAAGATGGCAGCCGTGAGCGTGGAGATCTCAAGCACGGCCCC
>JBAXMH010000206.1:0-8671 GCA_037134395.1 Chloroflexales bacterium | reverse complement strand
TGTGGGAGAGGGGGCAGGGGGAGAGGGGGTTCACTGACTTTGCATCAGCCCTGCTATCGGCTGTGTTCAACGGTTGCCATGAAACAACCTGTGGTATAGTATGCTGAGTTGAAGTAGCACTGAATAACTGGAGAGCAGGAGGTATGCCGTTCTCTCGCAGGCGCTTCGTTCTCGGCGCCGTCATCGTCATAAGCCTCATCGTACTAACCGCGTCGCTGCGCCTCGCCTACGAATGGCGGCAGGCGCTTAACGATATTGACTCGATGATCGTAACGCCAGTGGCGATCATACTGCCCACAGATAGCCCGCTATCTGGTGGCGTTGCCCAGACCTCTCCGCCCAATGCTCAGCCTCAGACGGACGCTGCTGGCAGCGCCCAGATCTCGGCTACGCCCGGTGTTGAGACGACACCAGCTTTGGGGCAGCAGACCTTGAACATTCTGCTGCTCGGCACGGACGCTCGCCCTAGCGACACGGTACCTACCCGTACTGATGCGGTTGTACTCGTTCGCCTCGACCGCGATAGCGGGAGGGTGAGCATGCTCTCTATTCCCCGCGACCTGTGGGTGACGTACCCGAGTGGCGGATCGGGGCGGATCAACGCGGCGTATGCCGTGGGAGAGAAGAGGTTTGGCCCCGGCGGCGGGGCTGCCCTGGCAAAGTCTACGGTGAGCAAGCTCCTAGGCGTTCCGGTCGATCAGTTTGTGCTGATCAACTTCCAGGGTTTTAGGACGCTGATTGACCGACTTGGCGGCATTACTGTTGATGTGCCCGAGGCGATCAACGACCCGGCCTACCCGACTGATGATTATGGCACGATCAGCGTGAGCTTTCCGGCTGGCCCGCAGCAACTCGATGGTGACCACGCCTTGATCTATGCGCGCACCCGCCACGCTGACAGCGATTTCGGGCGTAACCAGCGCCAGCAACTGGTGCTGATGTCCATCTTCAACCGCATCCGCGAGCGCGGTCTGCTCCAGCAACTCACCAGCCTCGATGACTACACCGGGGCGCTGCGTGGCTATGTACAAACGGATATGGGCCACAGTACGATGTTAGCTCTGGTTGGCTTCGCTCGCAGTATCCATCCCGATACGGTACTGCGCTACGCGATTGACTCCACCACGATTGTTGGCCTGCGCCCCCCGGCGACCTTCGCCGCCGAGCCGCGCTCGCTGCGCCGGATCGTCGCTCAGTTCACCGGCGATTCAACCTCTACTGCTGGTGGGGAATGAGCCTCGACCACGAGGTTATGAGTACAGAGCAGAATCCGCCCGCAGCGGTCAACACAATGAGGAGCGTGGCTATGGCCGCGCTCCTCATTGGCGTCGGCAATATCGCGAGCCGCGCCCTCGGCCTGATTCGCGAGCCGATCATTGCTTATTATTTTGGGCGCGGTGCCGCCACCGACGCCTTTACCTTAGCCTGGACGGTACCTAACACGGTTTATGACATGCTGATCAACGGGGCGGTCAGCGCGGCCCTGGTGCCGGTGTTCAGTGAGTATGCCGAGGGTGACCAGGATGAGTTTTGGCGGGTGGTCTCGGGGGTGATCAGCATCGCCCTGGCGACCCTGACACTCCTGACGGCCCTGGTGGTCTGGCAGGCTCCGGCAGTGGTGCGCCTGCTGGTTCAGCCCGGCCAGGAGGGTCTGCGTGAGCAGACGACGGCCTTGGTGCGCCTGCTGATGCCTGCCGTGCTGCTCATGGGTATCTCGGGCCTGACCACGGCCATCCTCCACGCCCGACGGAAGTTTCTGCTGCCGGCTTTTGTGGGGGCCACCTTTAACACCGGCATGATTGCGGGAATCGTCCTGCTCCATACCCGGATCGATGTGAGCAGTTTGGCTGCCGGAGCGATGATCGGCGCGGTGGGACAGGTGGCTCTCCAGATACCCGGCCTGCGCGGTGCCCGTCTGCGCCCCAGCTTCAGCCTGGAACACCCGGCGGTGCGGCGCATCCTACGACTCTACGCCCCGGTGGCTCTCGGCATCGGATTCTCGATCATCGGCACCCTGATAGACCGCTGGCTGGCCTCGGGGTTACCCACAGCGCCTACCACGATGCGCTACGCCACCACTCTTATTCAGTTCCCGCTCGGCCTAGTGGCCTCGGCGGTTGCGCTGGCGGTTCTGCCAACCCTCTCACGGCAGAGCGCTGCCGGAGACGAGGGAGCCTTCCGGGCCACCCTAGCGATGGGCCTCAAGGTGGTTCTTCTGCTTATCCTCCCGGCCACCGCCGGGTTGCTGGCTCTCGCCGAACCTATCACGCGCCTGCTCTTCGAGCGCGGAGCCTTCGGCAGCGCCGATTCCGCCGCCACAGCGATGGCCCTGCGCTTTTACCTGCCTGGTCTCCCCGCCGCCGCAATTGATCAGGTGCTGATCTTCGCGTTCTACTCGCGCAAAAACACCCTCACACCGAACCTGATCCAGGGAGCCGCGATTAGCTTCTACCTGCTGGCGGCCCTGCCCCTGCTGGCATTCACCCACCTCGGATTTCTCGCCCTAGTACTCGGCAACTCGGCCCAGTGGGTTGGCCACGCCCTGATCGCTGCCTGGCTCCTCTCCCGTGCCGTGCCGATGGGCGGCCAGCGTCTTGGCGAAGCAACCGCCAAGGGAATCCTGGCCAGTCTGGCTATGGCCACGGCTGTAGCCGGAGCCGCAGCGTTCCTCAGCGGCGCACCCGCTCTGCTCCAGGTGGTTCTTGCCGGTGGACTCGGCGGACTGCTCTACCTTGGTGCATGCGCCGCTCTGCGTGTTGAGGCTCTCGACTTTTTCCTCAGCGCCCTGCGCACGCGCTTTGCACGGTAATCGGCTATCGGCTATCGGCTATCGGCTATTTTTACCTCAGCTTGACGCCCCATAGTGCAGCATGCCATAATGGGCGTGTAGAACGCTCCTTAACGCCCAACCCGCCCTCGCCACATTCTCATTGTGACGTAACCGATGTGCGCTGACCCTACACCCGGCCAGATAACCATGCGATTCGTACACAACACCCGATGAGAATAGCCGCTGATGTCCGACTATCGGCTATCGGCTATCGGTTATCGGCTATTTTCACGTTAGCATTATAGATGTGACCCCGATGCAGCAGAAAGTCCTCGATGGCCGCTACGAACTCGATCATAAGATCGGTGAAGGTGGCATGGCTCGCGTCTACTCCGGTCGCGATCTGCGGCTAAATCGCCGTGTCGCGATTAAGATCCCGCATCGCCACATTAGCGGCGACCCCGATTTCCTCAACAGGTTCCGCCATGAGGCGCAGGCTGCCGCGATCCTCGGCCACCCGAACATTGTTGATGTCTACGATGTTGGCCAAGACGGCGACATCCACTACATCGTGATGGAGTATGTTGAGGGAACCGACCTAAAGACGGTGATCAATCGTGAGGCTCCGCTCTCGGCCCCCCGCGCTGTTGAGATCGCGGTGCAGATCGCCCGTGGGCTCTCTGCCGCCCACAAGGCCGGGATGGTTCACCGCGACATCAAGCCCCAGAATGTGATTGTCACGAGCGACGGACAGGCCCGTATCACCGACTTCGGCATCGCCAAGAGTCCCCTCAGCACCGCTCTTACCGAAACCGGCGTCTCCTACGGCACGGTGGACTATATCTCGCCAGAGCAGGCCCAGGGTCGCCCCGCCACCCCCCAATCCGACATCTACGCCCTTGGGGTGGTACTTTACGAGATGCTCACGGCCAAGCTGCCCTTTAAGGGCGATAATGCCGTGGCCGTGGCGATGAAGCACGTCACGGAGGATCCGCCATCGCCGCGACGGATCAACCCGCAAATTCCCGTCTCGCTTGAGGCGCTCGTCTTGCGTGCGATGGATAAAGATCCCGCTCGCCGCCCGCGCAGCGCGTTGGAATTTTCACAGCTTCTCACGAATTATGCCAGCGTCTCGCAGCAAGAGACACTGGTGAATCCGGCTCTCGGCAGTGAGCGTCCAGCCCAGCGCGGTCAGGCCAATCCACCAACGCAGCGCCAGAATGGCGGTGGTGGCAATGGCGGTAATGGGAGCGGCGCAACCGGACGAATCAGCATCCCGCCGCCCCGGCATACTCCGGCTCGCGCCCCGCGCCAAGAGGGTCTGGGCTGCGGAATTTTCCTCGTCGGCATGCTCGTCCTGGCGGGCGTACTGGGCGTGGTACTGCTCTTTGGCACCGGCACCCTCAACGGACTCTTCGGTAGCTTGAGCGGTGGCACGCGGCCAACGGTGGGTGTTATTCAGCCCAGCGACCCTACCCCTACCGGCGAACCCAGCACCACTCCTGAACAACGGGTGAGCGTACCCGTCCTGGTAGGCAGCAGCGATGGTGCAGCCCAGGAGATACTGCGCAAGCTCCAGCTTGTGCCGGCCCCGCAGGGCGAGCATAGCGCGACGGTGAGTCAGGGTCTTGTGATCAGCCAGATCGTGCCGCCCGGCGAACTGCTGGAACTTGGCAAATCAGTGAGCTACACCGTCAGTCTGGGGCCGAACCTCGTGACTGTACCCGATGTCACCAATGTTCGCGCTGAGACGGCCCGCTCGCAACTGGCTGCCCTGGGGCTTCAGGTTACGGTGAACGAGGAGCCAAGCAAAAGCGTGGACGCTGGCTTTGTGATCGCCCAGTCACCTAGCGCCAACCTACGCCTCGCTCAAGGCGAGACCGTGACGATCCGGGTGAGCCAGGGCAACGTGGTACGCTTCCCCGACGTGATTGGCAAAACCCGCGCCGAGGCCGAGGCGAAGATCACGGCGACGCTGGGACTCACCCTGGGTTACGTCGATTCACAGGGGCGAGATCGGCTCCCCAACTTCGACTCGTATGCGCCGGGTCAGGTGGTGAGCGCACAGATCCAGGGCGGATCGGGTCTCAATAATGGAGATCTCGTCCCCTACGGCAGCAACATTATCCTTGGGGTGCGGGCGGAAAATTGACATAATGACCAGCCCTCCACCCCCACCATTCCTCCCCGCCCTCCAAACCTTCGCCGCCGATACAGCCAGTAAGCTTGCCCAGCACCTCACGGCCAACCCCGAAGATCAGCTCAAGGGGCCGGTGAGTGCGGCGGTGAAGGCTGCGGGTGTCGTACTCGGCGGGATGCAGGTTGAGGTTGTCACCGAGATCCAGGTGGCGGAAGTGTACGGTCGCCCCGATATGGGGGTGACGGTGGGTAGTTTGCTGGCGGGCTATATTGAGTTGAAGGCTCCGGGTAAGGGTGCGAACCCGGAGAAGCTCACGGGCGAGGATAAGATTCAGTGGGAGAAGTTTAAGAATCTGCCCAACCTGATCTATACGGATGGGAATGAGTGGGCGCTCTACCGTAGCGGTACGCTGGTTGGTAAGCGCATTCGTTTGGTTGGTGATGTGACGGAGGATGGCGCAAAAGCGGTGAATGCCGAGAACGCGGCATCGCTCACCGAAATCTTCCGCGATTTCCTGGGCTGGCAGCCGATCACCCCCACTACCCCGCGTGGTCTTGCGGATCTGCTGGCTCCGCTCTGTCGTTTGCTACGCGAAGAGGTTGTTGCGGCGCTGAAAAACCCCGCGTCGAGTCTGTCGAGTTTGGCGAACGACTGGCGGGCTTACTTCTTCCCCCAGGCTGACGATCTGCAGTTTGCCGATGCCTATGCGCAAACCTTCACCTACGCCCTGCTGTTGGCCCGCGTCTCGGGTGCGAGCGATCTCTCGATGACGCAGGCCGTCAAGACCATCCGCCCCGGTCATCACCTGCTGGCTGATACGCTCAAAACCCTCGATAACCAGGATGCCCGCGATGAGATTGCCGTGCCGCTTAACCTGCTGGAGCGGGTGATCACCGCTGTTGATGCGAGTATTTTTACGCAGCAGCACGGCGATCCCTGGCTCTATTTCTACGAAGATTTCCTGGCGACCTACGACCCGAAGATGCGCCATGATCGCGGCGTTTACTATACGCCGCTGGAGGTGGTGCGCTGTCAGGTGCGGCTGGTGGCCGAGTTGCTGGCGGATCGCTTCGACAAGGAGTTCTCCTTCGTTGATGAGGATGTGATCACGCTTGACCCAGCTACCGGCACTGGCACCTATATCTTGGCGGCCATGCAGCACGGTCTGGATCAGATCGCGGCAGTGAAGGGCAAAGGCAAGCGTGCATCGGCGGCGACCACCGCCGCCCAGAATATGCACGCCTTTGAATTGTTGGTTGGCCCGTATGCGGTGGCGCACCTGCGCCTGACGCAGCAGGTTGTCGCCGAAGGCGGTACGTTGCCCGCCGATGGTGTGCATGTCTATCTGGCGGATACGCTGGAGTCGCCGAATGCCAAACCGAAGGATTATTTGCCCTTGCCCTACAAGCAGTTTGGGGAGGAACAGCTTCGCGCCCAGAAGATCAAGCGCGATACGGCGGTGCTGGTGTGTATGGGCAATCCGCCTTATGACCGGCAGACGATTGACCCTGACGACCCTTCACAGCAGCGCAAGGGTGGCTGGGTGCGCTTCGGCGATCCCGTCCAGGGGAAGGCCAAGCCACCCGCGCTACTCGATGATTTTCTGGCTCCGCTCCAGGCGAGTGGGCAGGGCGTCCACGCCAAGAACCTGTACAACGATTATGTGTACTTCTGGCGCTGGGCACTCTGGAAGATCTGCGAGCAGCAACCGGGTCACGGCATTATCAGCTTTATCACCGCCGCCTCCTACCTGCGTGGCCCTGGCTTCGCGGGGATGCGCGAACTGATGCGGCGCAGCTTTGATGAGCTGTGGATTGTTGACCTGGAGGGCGATAATCTCGGCGCCCGCAAGAGCGAGAATGTGTTCGCCATCCAAACCCCGGTGGCAATTGCCCTGGGCATCCGTAATGGCCCAGCCCGACTCGATACCCCGGCCACCGTGCGTTATGCCCGCATCATTGGCAACCGCGCCGAGAAACTGGCATCCCTGGACGCAATGACGCAGCTAAACGATCTGCCCTGGCGCGAGTGTTTCACCGGCTGGGACGATCTATTCCTGCCTAGCTCGGATACGCCTTACTGGAACTGGCCCCTGCTTACCGACCTGTTTCCCTGGCAGGCTAATGGGATGCAGTTCAAACGCTCCTGGCCGATTGGCGAGAGCAAAGATGTGCTGGAGAGTCGCTGGCAGAGCCTTCTGAGCTATCCACCATCCCAACGCGGGAAACTAATGAAAGAGACCGAAGCTCGCACCGCTAGCCGCACAATAGACAGTCTTGACGAGTCTGAAGCCACTCTTCCGGCGATCACAAGCCTAACTGCGAACGAGACTCCCATTGATATACGCCGTTACGCATTTCGTAGCTTTGATCGTCACTGGATGCTGCGCGATCCACGGCTCTGTGATCGCCCCAGGCCCGAACTCCAACGCGCCCACGGCGATCAGCAAATCTACCTTGCCAGCCTGCTCACCCATGTGCTTGGGCATGGCCCAGCGGCAACGATAACCGCTCTGATACCTGATCTTGACCATTTTCGTGGTTCATTTGGCGCAAAGCATGTTATCCCGCTCTGGCGGGACAGCGCAGCAACAGAGGCAAACATCACCGCCGGGGTGATGGAGAAACTAACGGAGAGCTACGGTTGGAAGGTGACACCGCTGCGGTTTTTGGCCTACGTTTACGCCATGCTTGCGTCACCAAGCTACGTCACCCGCTTCTGGGAAGAGTTGACCATTCCCGGCCCGCGTCTGCCGATCACCAAAGACGCAGATCTCTTCACCGCCGCCGCAAACCTGGGCGAGCGGCTAATCTGGCTACATACCTACGGTGAACGGTGCGTGCCACCGGAAAAAAAGACCGGGAAACTGCCATCAGGCCGGGCGCGGATCGAGGTTGGTGTGCCGCAAAACGAAGCCGACTACCCCGAAGATTTCGCCTATGACGCCCGCACGCAGGAATTGCGTGTCGGCAAAGGAGTGTTCAGCGGCGTGCGCCCGGAGGTCTGGGCGTTCAGCATCTCGGGCCTAGAGGTGGTGAAATCCTGGCTGGGCTACCGTATGCGCAAGCGATCAGGCAAAAGCTCATCGCCACTAGACGCAATCCGCCCATCGGCGTGGCAGTTCGATGACGAGCTACTTGATCTGTTGTGGGTGTTGGATCACACGATTGATCTGCTGCCGGAGATAGACGCGCTGCTCGGGCAGATCCTGGCGGGAGAACTCTGGGCAGCGGGTGAGATGCCCACGCCAACTGAGGCTGAATGCACGGGGCCGAAACCGAAAGGGGATGTGGGGAGCCAGAGCATGTTTGCTGAGTGATGTAAAGACGTAAAGATGTAAAGACGTAAAGGCGCAAAGAATCTTTGCGCCAGAGCAAAAGTCACGCTGTCACGCAGAGCGCAGCGAAGCGTCCCGGTAACCCATATCGTGGTCGGGACGCTTCGCTGCGCTCTGCGTGACATGTCTCACAGCGTACCTAAGGCATGGTTTCAGAGGGGCCGAGTTTACTTTACACTCTTGGCATACTTACCCCCCTAGCCCCCCTGCCATACTTACCCCCCCCTAGCCCCCCCGCAAGCGGGGGGGGGGACAATGCATTGATTCTCCTCGTTGTGAGAAGTCTGCCATATTGCCGCGATAGGCATACCTGCGTAGTACAAGTAGGGGTGCTATCGAATGTGTAACGAAGAAGAGTACATTGACGGGCGTCATCCTCGACTCACCGACCGTCATCCTCGACTCACCGACCGTCATCCTCGAC
>JBAXMH010000205.1:0-8838 GCA_037134395.1 Chloroflexales bacterium | reverse complement strand
GCCAATAGCCGATAGCCAATAGCCGATAGCCGATAGCCGATAGCCGATAGCCGATAGTACGACAGTTGTACTATCGGCTATTTTGCGACGAACTCGCGCACGAGGCGGGAGAATTCGACGGGACGCTCGTCCTGTACAAGCATTGATGCTCGCTCGATCACCTCAAGGCGAGCGCGGGGATTGGCGCTCAGGAATTCGGCAGACTTGCTCACCGGCGTGGTGGTGGCTTGGCGTCCCCAGATCACCAAGATCGGCTGACGCAGACGCCCGTAGGCGGCGGCGATGTCGCAGTTGAGGATGCCGGTGAGGAAGCAGATCGGCGCGTAGTAGGCGTTGGGGTGCTGGCTGGACATCGCAAATCCCGCCACCGTCTCGGAAGTGACGCTGGCCCGTTCGTAGTACGCCTGACGGGAGAGGAAGAAGCGTGTGCCTACATCACTGGTGAGCAAGCGAAAGATCAGGCGACCGACAGAGCCGTGTAGGAGGCGGTAGAAAACATAGGCAATCGGGCCGGCGGGCTTAGAGAGCTGCGAGATGCCGACCGGGCAGGCCAGCACCAGGGAACTCACCAGTTCAGGCCAGCGGTCGGCGGCGGCCACCGCGTAGGCCGCGCCAAGGGAACTGGCCACCAGGGTCGTGGGCGCACCGATACGGGTAAGCTGAGCGCCGATCTGATCAATATAATCTTCGGCCTGATAGATACGATCTGGCCGGTCGGAGTTACCGTAGCCCAGCAGATCCATCGCGTGTACCTCGCTATCGCTCTGGAGTTGGGCGAAGGGGCCGCGCATCTCGAAGGCTGAGGCCGCCGCGTTAATGCTGTGGATCAGCAGCGTTGGGCGGCCAACCCCGGCGCGGTAGGTGGCCAGTCGGTAGCCACGCCACTCGACATACGTGGGCGGGACGGGGAGCAGGGGCAGGGGAGGAATTGTATTCATAGCTACTTTCTATGATGGGAGTTCGTGATCGCAATGACGGTTCTTGCGCGGGCCAACACCGGCCAACGCATGAGGGATTATAATGAACCCTGCTAAATCATACACCTAATGGGACGAGGATTGCGCGATGCGCTTTGAGGTTGCGCCGATTGACGAGTATGCGAGTCGGGTTACCAGTGGGCTGGCCTACCTGGGTGGCCTGCTGATGCTGCCGCTCTTCTTCGCCTACCTCGCCAATCTGCGTTGGGGTGGTCTGCTCATCCCGACGGCCCTAGCCCTGCCTCTGGCAATTTTCCTGCTGCTCAGTTACGCCGCCCAGCCCAGTGCCTACCTGATCGAAGATGCCGCCCTAGTGGTGCGGCGACGCTGGTGGCGGTCGCTGCGCATCCCTCTGGGAGAGATTATCGGAGCCTCATCGGCCACCTACCTGGCCGATATACCCCGCCGTGGGCTGCGCTTCGCCTTCAACCCCGGTGTTTTTGGCTACCTCGGCCCGTTTCATTTGGCTCCCTATGGCGAGACGTTCTTCCTGGCCACCAACCGCGCCCGCCTGGTGTCGGTTGCGCGCCATGGTCTCCCGCCCCTGATCCTCAGCCCGGCTCACCCACGCGAGTTTGTCGAGGCGCTCAATGACCGACGGACCCAGGCGGCCATGCGCGAGCTTGCGGTCGGAGAATCTGCGGAGAGGCGTGGAGAGGGCGTACTCCTCTCCGTACATAGTTCTGGGGTGATGAGATGACCGGAAGAACGCTCAATGTGCGGTTCCCACTGATCAACATAATCGCCGTCTCCTGTGTCTTCGAGCGATTTGTGCCCGGTGCGCTGCACCCGGACGGGCGGCGCTACCTGCCGCTGATCGTGCTGCGCCCAACCACACCACCCGCACCTGATGCGATTACCCCCGAGGGGCTGCGCCTCGGCGTCGTTGATCGGCACCACCTGATTGCAGAAAGCGATGTTGGGCGGACCGGAGTGGCCCGGTTGGTTTTCGCCCTCAGCGCCCTGCGTGTCCAGTCGCCCTCTTCCCGCATTGGCATAGAGCCAGAGGATGGCTGGACGACCAGGCAGGCTAGTCTTACGCCCACGCTCTACGGGCAAGTCGTCACCGTGGCGACCTGGGAGCCGGGCGGCGAACACCTACCCTATCGGACGCTCTACACCGAGATGATCATTGATGCGGGCATCGGCATGGTTGGGCTACGCACCACTGTTACCGCCGAGAACATGACCGCCGCCATTGGTGCCGAGCGGGTGGTTCCCGGCGACTGGGTGGAGCTACAGCGCTCGCGGATTGACATCCTGGCCTTCACGCCAGAATGAACGTTGATGTATCTCAACGCACTATTCTAAGACATGGTGTCAGGTGTCAGGTGTCAGGTGTCAGGTGTCAGGTACAGCGCGTCAGGATGCCAAATTCTGGCCTGAACTGCAAAGTATCTGCGAACCATGTCTAAGGCTTGACCTCGTACATCATCCTCGTGTTTCCGTCAGATTAAAAAGTAGCAAGGTCGCTATGTTCGACACCGTACTGATTGCAAATCGCGGCGAGATCGCCCTGCGTGTGATGCGCGCCTGCAAAGAGTTGGGCCTGCGCTGTGTCGCTGTTTACTCGGAGGCCGACCGCGAGGCTCCCCACGTAGCCTACGCCGATGCCGCCTATCTGCTTGGACCCGCCCCTTCGTCCGAGAGCTATCTGAGCATCCCGCGCATTGTCGAGGTGGCTCGTCAAGCTGGTGCTGGCGCTATCCACCCCGGCTACGGCTTTCTGGCCGAAAACGCCGACTTCGCCCGCGCCGTGGCCGCCGCCGGAATGACCTTTATCGGCCCGCCCCCCGAGGCGATGGAGCGCATGGGCGGTAAGACCGCCGCCCGCCGTGAGGCCACCGTGGCCGGGGTGCCGCTGGTTCCTGGCACCTTGGAGCCACTCGAATCGCTGGATGAGATCCGCCGTCTGGGCGATGCTTATGGCTACCCGATTGCCATCAAGGCGGTCGGTGGCGGCGGCGGGCGCGGCCTGCGCGTGGTGAATGTTCCTAGCGAGATTGCCGACGCCTTCGCCAGCGCTCGTCGCGAGGCTGAGACCGCCTTTAAAAATACCGACCTCTACGTCGAGAAGTACCTCACCAACCCGCGCCACATCGAGATCCAGATCCTCGCCGACATGCACGGCAACGCCGTGGCGGTGGGCGAGCGCGATTGCTCGATACAGCGACGTCACCAGAAGCTGATCGAGGAAGCTCCCTCGCCGGCCCTCACCTCGCAGCTACGGGCCGAGATGTGCGGTGCCGCCGTGCGTTTGGCCACCTCGGTGGGCTACGTGGGTGCGGGTACCCTGGAGTTTCTCTTTGAAGATGGGCACTACTACTTCCTGGAGATGAACACGCGCATCCAGGTTGAGCATACCGTTACCGAGATGGTTTATGGCGTCGATCTGGTCAAGGGCCAGATCCGTGTTGCTCAGGGCGAGGTACTTTGGCTAAACCAGGCCGATATGACGCCACGCGGCCATGCGATTGAGTGCCGAATCAACGCCGAGGATCCCCTGGCGAACTTCCGCCCAGCCCTTGGTACTGTGGGCAGTTACCACGAGCCGGTCGGCTTCGGCGTGCGGGTGGAGAGCGGCGTGCGTGCCAACTACCGCATCCCACAGTTCTACGACTCGCTCCTGTCGAAGTTGATAGCCTGGGGCGAGACCCGCACCGATGCGATTGGCCGCATGCGCCGCGCCCTGGCCGACTACGAGATTGGCGGGGTGACGACTACCATTCCCTTCCACCGCGCCGCGATGGATCATCCCATCTTCACCGACGGCCATATCAGCGTCAACTTTATCGGCCAGCACCCCGAGTTGCTCGACGCCACCCGCGCCTACACCGTGCCCCCGGCTGATCCGACCCCGTCGGAGGAAGCCGTTGAGCCGCGCAGCATCACCGTTGAGGTGAACGGCAAGCGTTTTGGGGTGAAGCTCTTTGGCGACCTGCCCTCCGGCGGCGGGCAACCTGCCACCGTTGCGGCCTCTGCCCCCGGCAAGCGCGCCCCCGGCAAGCGCGCCACCCACGTAGCCTCTAAGATAGACGGCGTAACCAGCCCGATTCAGGGTCGGCTGGCGGCGGTGCGGGCCACGCCAGGCCTAGTCGTCGAGGCCGGACAGGTTCTCTTCATCATCGAGGCCATGAAGATGGAGAACGAGATCACCGCGCCCCACGCGGGCATCCTCGATGAGGTACTCTTCCAGGAGGGCACCACCGTCGAGTCCGGTGTTGTGCTGGCCACCTACAAGCACTAGATTGCAGACTGCAGATTGCAGATTGCAGATTTTTCGCAATCTGCAATCTGCAATTTGTGATCTACAGTTGTGCGAGACTGATGATAGCTGACACCATTACCTTGCGACCGGCGGCCCCTGACGATGCCGAGATCATTGCCGATTTGCTCGTGCAGCTCTACCGAACCGAGGTACCCAATATACTGCGTGGCCCTGCCGAGAAGCAGGTGCGGCTATTCCAGCACATTGTTGCCCACGAAATCGCCCGCAGCATTGGCGGGCGCTACGTGGCTGTCGCTAACGGTCAGATTGTGGGCAGCGCCAGCCTGCGCATGCCCGCCCATCCCGCCGAGGATCATCTGCCGCCCGGCACCTTCAGCACCGCCATCGCCACCATTGGCATCGGCGACACCCTGCGCCTGATCCTCAGCGCCCTGCGCGCCTCGCTAATCTCCGAAGTCAACCTCGCCAACCACGAGAGCTACATCTCCAGCGTCGTGGTAGACTCCGCCGCACGCGGGCGCGGTGTCGGCGCGGCGATGATGGGCCAGATCGAGGACGAAGCCCGCCACTCCGGTGCCCGCGCCGCCCTGCTGCGCGTCGTCGTTGGCAACGATACCGCCCGCCGCCTCTATGTCCGCCTCGGCTACCAGCTCATCTCGCGTACGCCTCCCATTCTCGACCAGATTGTCTTCCCTAGCGAGCTGATGCGTAAGGGACTGTAGGTCGTCACCACCCGGCGCATCCCCGCCCATACCCCCACACCCATAGGGTGTGCTTCGCCGCATACAATCAAAGCGGATTTCATGGAGGAGATGCGTGATGAATTTCATATGAACACATCATCAGATGGTGCTGAGTACACACAGAATAATGGGACGCTACGCGAGGTTGATAGCCACTTTCGCAGCATGTTCGAGCGGAGTCAGGCGCTTATGCTCCTCATCGAACCAGAGGGTGGCGCGATTGTGGATGCTAACGAAGCAGCGTCCTCTTTCTACGGCTACCCGATCAACACAATGCGCCAGATGCACATCGAGGAGATCAACATGCTGCCACCGGAGCAGGTGGCGCAGGAGCGGAGGCGTGCGCTGGTCGAGGAGCGCAACTACTTCATCTTCCCGCACCGGCTCGCCAGCGGCGCGATCCGCACCGTCGAGGTACTCTCGACGCCGATGGTGGTCAATGACAAAACGCTCCTCTTCTCGATTATTCACGATATCAGCGAGCGCTTACGGGCAGAAGAGGCACTGCACAAAAGCGAAGTGTTTCTCAAACAGACCCAATCCATCGCCCACGTAGGCGGCTGGGAGTATGAGGTAGCCACCCAAAAAGTTATCTGGACAGACGAAGTCTATCGGATCTATGGCGTTGGCAAGGATTACGACCCCAGTGATATTCGTCGTGCAATAGCATTTTACGCCCCACAGGAGCAGGCGATCATTGACCGTGCGTTCCGGCGGGTCGTTGCGCAAGGCGAGGCGTATGATTTGGAGATGCAGTTCATCAGCGCCACAGGGAAGCGTAAATGGGTCAGGACGATTGGCCAGGCGGAGCGGATCTCTGGGAAGATCGTGCGCGTTTTTGGCACCATTCTGGATATCACCGCGCGCAAACGGGTGGAGGAGGCGCTACGAGCGAGTAGAGCGCGCTATCGTACCCTCTTTGAGCTAGAGTCGGATGCGATTCTCCTGATTGATAGTGTCAGTGGCGAGATTCTTGAGGCCAACACCATGGCCACACGAACCTATGGGTACAGCCACGATGAATTACTATTGCTGCAGATCACTGATCTCTCCACTCAGCCGGATGAGACGCAGCGCTCGATCAAGGAAAAACACACGACAATCCCAATGCGCTACCATCGCAAAAAAGATGGCACGGTTTTCCCCGTAGAGATCACCGCAAATTATCTTGTTTGGGCTGGTCGTGAGTGTAAGATCGCGGCGATCCGTGACATCACCCAGCGCGTACGCAGCGAAGAATCCGAGCGTGAGCATCGTACACTGGCCGAAGCGCTGCGCGATACGGCGGCTGCGCTGAACAGCACACTGACACTTGACGAGGTGCTGGATCGCATCCTTGATAATGTCGGGCGGGTTGTGCCGCACGATGCTGCGAATATTATGCTCGTGAATGCGGATGCGTATACGGTCTCGGTTGTGCGCAGCCGTGGCTACGTCGAACATGGCGAAGAGGATATTGTGTCGCTTCAGTTTCAGGTGGCAATGATACCCGGCTTGAGCCAGATGATGCATACCGGATGCTCGCTGTCCATTCCCGATACGCGGGCGAATCCCACGTGGGTTGAACACCCGGCGACCCGCTGGGTAGCCTCCTATGCCAGTGCGCCGATCCGCATCCGTGATCGCACGCTCGGCTTTCTCAACGTGGATAGCGGGAGGGCTGGCTTTTTTCATGATGGTCACGCCGAGCGGCTGATGGCGTTTGCCGATCAGGCCGCCATCGCCATCGAGAATGCGCGGCTCTACGCCGAGGTGCAGGCGCTCGCCATCACCGACCCGCTGACCGGCCTTTTTAATCGGCGCGGCCTGTTCCATCTGGGCGAGCGTGAGGTCGAGCGGGCGCTGCGCTTCCACAAACCGCTAGCCATCGTAATGATTGACCTTGATCATTTCAAGCACATCAACGACACCTACGGGCACCCAATCGGCGACCGAGTACTGCACACGGTCGCTATGTGCTGCCGCGCCGAACTGCGGAACGTGGATGTGATCGCACGGTACGGCGGCGAGGAGTTTGTTGCACTGCTCCCCGAGACGGATCTGGCGAACGCGATGCAGGTGTCCGAGCGGCTGCGCCAGTCTGTCGAGGTGATGACGGTGCCAGATAGTCTGGAGCAGCGGGTCTTTATCACCAGCATCCACGTAACGGTCAGCCTCGGTATCGCAATGCTGACGCCGGACACGCCAAACCTAGCGGCCATAATCGTGCGCGCCGATCAGGCGCTGTATGCGGCCAAGCAGGCCGGGCGTAACCGTGTCGTGGTGAGTGAGTAAGCGGGTATAATACCCGGAGCAGGTGCCGCAGGCACCGGTTTTCATGTGCAATCTGCAATTGTCTCAGGAGTCACCATGCCCAAGGACGTAATCACCACCCGAGCGAAGGACTACAACCAGTGGTACCTCGATATTGTTCGCGAGGCCGACCTAGCTGAGGTGGCCGAGGTTGTGCGCGGTTGTATTGTTGTCAAGGCGAACGGCTGGGCGGTCTGGGAATTGATGCAGCGTGGGCTGGACGACCGGATCAAGGAAACCGGACACAGCAATGTACAGTTTCCCCTGCTCATCCCCAAGAGTTTCATTATGAAGGAGGCGGATCACGTTGAGGGTTTTGCCCCCGAGGTGGCTGAGGTCACCCGCGCTGGTGGCGAAGAACTAGCCGAGCCTTACGTGATTCGTCCCACCAGCGAGACGATCATCGGTTACTTCTACAGCAAATGGATCCGCTCCTACCGTGACCTACCCCTGCTCTACAATCAGTGGTGTAATGTGATGCGCTGGGAGATGCGTACCCGCCCATTTCTACGAACCTCGGAGTTTTGGTGGCAGGAGGGTCATACAGCACACGCGACGGAAGCTGATGCTGAAGCGGAAACTCTGAATATTCTGTATAACGTTTATGCCGACTTCGCCGAGCAGGTGATGGCGATGCCGGTGATTCGTGGGTTGAAAACCGAGAACGAGAAGTTCCCCGGCGCCCTGCGCTCTTACTGTATTGAGGCCATGATGCAGGATGGCCGCGCCCTTCAGGCTGGCACATCCCACAACCTCGGCCAGAACTTTGCCAAGGCATTCGACATCACCTTTACCGACCAGGCCAACACCGTCCAGCACGTCTGGACGACAAGCTGGGGTGTGAGTACACGCCTGATTGGGGCGCTGATCATGACCCACTCAGATGATGAGGGTCTGGTGCTGCCGCCGCGCCTCGCGCCCATTCAGGTGGTGGTGGTGCCGATCTACAAGAATGATGCCGAGCGCGAAAAGGTGCTGGCGACGGTGGCCACCATTACGGCAGGCTGGAAGGGCACCCTGCGCTTTAAGGTAGACAACCGCGACAACCTGTCGCCTGGTTTCAAGTACAACGAGTGGGAAATGAAGGGCGTGCCGGTGCGGATCGAGGTTGGCCCGAAGGATGTGGAGAAGGGCAGCGTGGCTATCGCCCGCCGCGATGTGCCTGGCCGCGAGGGTAAGAGCTTTGTGCCCCAAGAGGGACTGACCGCACGGATCCTGACTCTGCTGGATGAGATCCAGCAGGGGCTCTTCGCCCGCGCCCTGCGCTTCCGCGAGGAACACACCGCCGATGTGACGACCTACGATGAACTGAAGACCCAGATCGAGCGCGGTTTCGCCCGCGCCTACTGGGCGGGCAGCACCGACGACGAGAAGCGCATTCAGGACGAGACGCGGGCGACCATCCGCTGTATCCCGCTCGATCAGCCTGGTACCTCTGGAACCTGCGTCTATACCGGCAAAGAGACGACTCAGCAGGTGATCTTCGCTAAAGCTTACTGATACTGCCAACGTGAAAATAGCCGATAGCCGATAGCCGATAGTTGTAACTATCTTCGCAGAAAGGCTCCCGCCGATCACCCCCCCTAGCCCCCCCGCA
>JBAXMH010000204.1:0-8870 GCA_037134395.1 Chloroflexales bacterium | reverse complement strand
ACCCCAGCGCCGGGTGGTTGCGCTGCTGGAAGATCGTATCCACCGAGACACCGCTGTGGATGCGCTGGATCACCTCGGCGATCAGGTGGCTCACGCTGAGAACCGTTAGGCCAGGCCAGCGCTTCTCCGCTGGCAGGGGCAGGGTGTCGGTGGTGACCAGTTCTTTAAGCGAACTGTTGCGCAGGCGCTCAACCGCGTTGCCTGCCAGCACCGCGTGGACGCAGCTCGCGTAGATCTCGCGGGCACCCTCGCGCTCCAGGAGTCCGATCACCTCAAGCATTGATCCGCCGGTGGCGATCTCGTCATCTACCAGGATGCAGCGCTTGCCAACCACATCGCCGATCAGATTCAGGATCTCGGGCGAGGTCAGGTTGCCGCTGTCGCTGCGACCAAAGTGCTGCACGCGGCGCTTCTCGGCGATGGCCAGGGGCGCACCGAGCGCCTCGGCAAAATTGCGCGCCCGCTTGGCAAAGCCGACATCGGGCGAAACGACGATCGTATCGTCCCACCCCTTGTCGGCGAAGTAGCGCACCAGCAGGTGCATCGCGGTCAGTTCGTCGGTGGGAATGTTGAAGAAGCCCTGGATCTGACCAGCGTGCAGATCAATAGTGAGTACCTGATGGGCACCGGCGACCTGGATCATATCGGCCAGCAGGCGGGCGGTGATCGGCACACGCGGTTGATCGCGTTTGTCGGTGCGTCCGTAGGCGTAATACGGGATGACCGCCGTAATCCGCCCCGCTGAGGCCCGCTTGCAGGCATCCATCATGATCAGCAGTTCCATAATTCGGTCGCTCAGGTTTGGTGCCGAGAGCGATTGCACCACAAAGACATCTTTCTCGCGCACACTTTCATTCAGCTTAATAAAAATATTCTCATTACTAAACTTCACAATCGTCGCATCGCCAAGCGGCACATTGATACGGTTACATATCGCATGGGCGAGGGCGGTGTTCCCGTTCCCCGCAAAGATCCGCAGTTCATCGAACCGGCTCCCCATAGCACCCCTCCAGATTGTATGTAGATTGTAGATTGCATAGCAGTCCTATTCCAGTTATGAAGGAGGAGTCAAGGCTTTAGCCGGCTGAAGCCTTGACTCCTCTTCACCGCTCCAAGAGGATTACTATAGATTGTAGATTGCAGATTGTAGATACAAACACGAATGGCCGTAGGGGCAACACGTCGTGCCCTACGGCAAAATACGTAACTGATGATGCGCTGACCAATCTACAATCTGCAATCTGCACTCTGCAATTGATCGAGCAGCGCAGCGCGTTCAATACGCAACCCGGCGGGCAGGCCCGCCTCAGGCGGACTATCGCCATCATCAGCTACCAGCAGCGCACGGATCATGGGACGCTGGATGAGCGCCGTAAGCAACTGTTCGATACTCATGGCAGCGAGGCGCGGGGCAGAGGCAAGCCCGCTGGCCTGGGCGAAGCCCAGGGCCGCGTCGGCGCTGGCGAAGGCCAGCAGCACACGCGGGCGACTGGGCGGACTGGGGTTCTGACCAGTGCCCTCGCTGCTGTTGCCGGCCCCGCGAAAAATATAGAGCCGGGACGGCACGGTGCCTCCGACGCTCAGGCGATTCCGCGCCCAGGCCAGGGCCGCTGCCGCCGCTGCTGCACCGTAGCCGGACTGACTGGCCACAGTGATGAAGATCTGTGCGTCATCCATATCTGTTGGGCCGTAGGGGCGATTCACGAGTCACTCCTACACCCCCCCTATGCGCGAGCTGATCGTTACAGCAAGCTCGCGCAGTTCCTCGGATGAGATGCTGCCCGGCTTCCAGTGGCTCATGGCGTGGTCACCCTCCCAGCGCGGGATAATATGCACATGGTAGTGTGGCACCGTCTGCCCAGAGGCGACACCGTTGTTCTGCACAATGTTCAGGCCATCGGGGTGCAGGGCGGCCATGATCGCACGGGCCACCCGTTGCACCGAGTTCCCCACTGCAGCCAGCAGGTCGGGCGGAAGATCGAGTAGGGTTGGCAGTTCCTGCTTGCAGATCACCAGGGTATGCCCGCGAGAGGCCGGGTTCACATCAAGAAAGGCCAGCGTCTGCGCGTCCTCGTATACCTTGGTTGCCGGAATCTCTCCGTTCACAATGCGCGTGAAGATTGAAGCCATCGCTATTCCTCCATCCAGCAGTATGATCCATTAGTGGGAACCTGCGGCCCCCACAAGATCCCCGCGATCCGTGTGTCGCCTGCCAAACCAGGCCAGGGCGATGGCACCAAGCAGGACGCCAAACCACAGGGTGCAAAAGCGAATGATGATCGTGGCACTGGTGGCGGCGCTGGCGCTCTGGCCGACAAGAGCCACCAGCAATCCGACACTGCTCACCTCCGAGGCTCCCAGGCCACCGGGGAGGAATGAGACCAGGCCGAAGAGCGTGCTGGCCGCAAAAATGAAGGTTGCCTGGAGCAGAAGCAGGGGCGTACCAGCCACACCCAGGCCGGTCAGAACATAGTAGAAGGCCACACACTCGCAGCCCCATGAGATCACGCTGATGACGGTGGAGATCAACAGGATGCGCCAGTTGAGGAGTTGGACGGTACTTGTGTAGATGTTGCGCAGCGGCGGGGCAATCCGCTGTCCAAAGGGCATCCGCTCGATCATACCGATGATCGCCAGCGAAAGTGGCTGGCTCTGAGCCACCAAAATACCGGCAACGCTGGCGATCAGCAGCACGGCGAAGAGGATACGCGCCGGTGGGTAGAGGGTCAGGCCGAAGGCCATCAGCAGGAGCATCGCCAGGCCGTCGGTGAGTCGCTCTGCCAAGACAATCGGTGCCGAGATGCTGGCTGCCGTGCCGTTGATCCGCTTTAGCAGGTAGGACTTAAATACCTCGCCCATCTTCCCCGGTGTCACGGCCATAACCATGCCAGCGGTGAAGATCAGACCGCTGTCGAGGTGGCCGACACCATCGCCCAGGTCAAGCCGACGCAGGTAGTAGTCCCACTTAAGCCCGCGCAAGATATAGTTGAGCAGGGTGAAGCCGAGGATAGCGGGCAGCAGTGCCCAGGGGAAGGCACCCAGATCGTGACCGACCTCACGGACATCGCTGGCCAGACCGATCACCACCAGCACGGCGAGACCGAGCAAGAGCGAGGCAAGAATCTTGCCCTGAAGGGTTTTCAGTGACATGGGTGACGAGCGCCTGTCGTTGGTTTGATGCTGCCGCGATTATACCCGTCCCCTCAGGGTGCGTCAAAGCCGCGTGAAGATCCCCAAACATACGCCATAGCCAAACAGGTATGCTATAATCGCTCGGCCTCACCACCCTTCACAAGTGGATAACCCAGTTTTAGACTCAAGGAGTGCCCTACACCATGCGGAAGACTCTTGTACGCTTGCTCACTCTCGTCGTGCTGATCGTGCCATTGCTGGCCGCCTGTGGCGGTAAGCCGGCGGCGGCACCCACCGCCGCTCCGGCGGCAACCGCTGCGGCCACTGCGGCCGCTCCGGCGGCCACTGCGGCCGCGACTGCCGCCGCGACGACCGCCCCCACTGCTGCCGCAACCGCCGCCGCGACGACCGCCCCCACTGCTGCGGCAACCGCTGCCGCGACGATGGCTCCTACTGCTGCCGGGACAAATTCCTCAAAGCCACGCATTGCGCTGGTGACGGACACGGGTAAGGTGAACGACGGCACGTTCAACCAGTTTGCCTACGAGGGTGCGAAGAAGGCTGCCGATGAACTTGGCCTTGAGTTCAAATTCATCGAGACCCAGGCATCGGCAGACTACGTGAAGAACATCCAGACCTTTGTGGATGAGAAGTACGACGTGATTATCACGGTGGGCTTCCTGATCGCGGATGCAACCCAGGCTGCAGCCGCCGCGCACCCGGAGATTAAGTTTGTCGGGGTGGATCAGACCTACTCCGCCAAGGCTCCGGTAGCAACAGCCGTTCCGTCAGCGGCAACGGCGGTTCCGGCCACTGAGGACGAGGCCATGACCAGCAATCTGGTCACCCTGCGGTTCCGTGAGGATCAGGCAGGCTTCCTGGCCGGGGCACTGGCCGGAATGGTGACGAAGAGCGAGACAATCGGGATCGTGGCAGGTATGGAGATCCCGCCGGTGAAGAAGTACCGGAATGGCTACGAGAATGGCGCGAAGTATGTCAATCCCAAAGTAAACGCATTGGGCGTATACGTGCCTTCATTTACTGATTCTGCGCTCGGTGCCTCCACGGCAGAGCAGATGATCGGTGACGGAGCAGACGTGATCTTTGGTGCCGGTGGTCAAACCGGATCGGGCGGGATCACGGCGGCGGCAGCCAAGGGCGTGTACGTGATTGGCGTGGATCAGGATGAGTACGCTGGCCCGACGTTCCAGGGCGGCAAGGCAGCGGGCGCAGGCAAGGTGCTGACCAGCGCGATCAAGCGGGTGGATGTGGCCGTCTACGACCAGATCAAGGCGATTGCGGCGGGCACGTTCAAGGGCAAGCACGCGGTGATCTACGAGGCCAAGGATAATGGCGTGGGCCTGGCGCCCTACCACAACACCGACACGGCCATCCCGGCAGCGGTGAAGGCTCGGATCGAGGAGATCCAGAAGGCCCTGGCTGATGGGACGCTCACCACTGGCGTTGACCCAATCTCCGGTGATGTTGATCCGAAGACCGTCCCCACAGCCAAACCGTTCAAGCCGTAATCGAGGCAACAGGGAAGAGGCAACAGAAAGGGGGTGGGCGCGGGATTTTCCCGCGCCCACCCCCTTTCTGTATTATTCGGCGATCTTCACATTGGACGATTTTCGCGGGCTGAATCTGATTTTGGGCGCGATACTATTTTGTCGTCAATATCAAAACTGGACATATATGATGAACACCCGCTATCTTCAAATTTGCTTTTATACATATCCAACAGCCTTCGCGGGGGATTTTTCATAAAACTAACGACTGACTCCCATAGCCCCATCCTTCTGTTCCAATCTTCTGATAGTTGGTGGTTCCACAGATTCATTTTTGCTCCTAATGCACCGCTCCCCAATGCATATCCACGATGGTGTTTAATGAATTTACGAATGCCGAATCTTCGACCATACGTATGGTAGACAATCGATCGTGGAGTTGTCCACATCACAACGTCCATAGCTTCGGCCCGCAAGATAAAGTCTATGTCCTCTGCTGCAGGAAACGGGGTACCTGGCCCTAAGTATGGATCAAAGCGTCCAACCAGATCTAAGACATGACGGCGCATGGCCATATTTCCGCCCCCGAAATAAAACCCCGATGGCGCTCTGTGGTTTTCCTCTTGTGGCCGATAAATATACTCAATGGTGTACGTCGCTGGGCAGGTAGAGATGCGCCATCGCTGAGGGGGAGGTGGGACAAGGTTTCCGGCAACAATACCCACGCGGGTATCCTGCGTAAAACAATCAGTCGTAACCTTTAGCCAGTCAGGTGCCGCAACACAATCATCGTCGGTAAAGGCGATAATGTCACCTTTTGCTGTGTCTATTGCCTGGTTGAGCGCATAGGATTTTCCGTATCTCGGTATGTGCATGAAAGATATGCGTGGGTCGTGTTGCGCATTCTGATTGATAAAGGACAAGAGGTGAGGATCGTCGCCTTGGGTGGCAATAATTAGTTCCCAATCTTGAAATGTTTGTGAATTAATAGACGAAACAAGATACGGAAGAGAATCACCTCTCACCGAAGCAACGCATATTGAGACCAACATCCTCACTATCACTCCTCATGCAGTGGTAGTCCTAGTTTTGATTGTAAGACAAGGTTTCAGGTGCCAGGTTTTAGGTTTCAGGCGTAGCACATCAGGATGCCTTGTGTATACTAGACATTATCGGAATTAAGTAAAGGCTCGTCAACGCTCATGACGCCACCGCATCAGGACGCGGAACAGAACTTTTGAGCGTGATGGTCTATGGGCGTTCTGGACTAATTCCGATAATGTCTACTGAAACTGTAAAGTATCCGAGAACCTGTCTAAGGGGGAAGTTGTTTTTTTGACTTCCCCTTACACCCTGCGAAGAACATCTGTAGCATTCTCGTCATGCTACGGATGTTCTTTTTTTGTATGCTAGAACCAACGGCGAAGTGTGAATATACGGCATCTATTACGCTGTCGTCAAGTAACAAATTTGTTGTACCAGGGCTGGTGCAAAGCAGATCTTTATTTATTCCATCTTAATATGTTTGCGTTATTTTATTAACAAAAAGAAACTGTCTGTGCGCTTTTGTAAAAATCTCACAACTAATTGGCGCTGCGCCTTGACAACTTCGGGCTTCATGTTATATAAGAACTGTACTAACTTGATCAACATACTACACAATCTCAGCAACGGTTCGCGACCTCGATCAACCGCTGCGCTCAACGAGGCTTCTGGTTCCAGGTTTACGGTAGCTCTCATCCGACCCCTGGCATGTGAAGCCTAGCTCCTTGTCTCACCCGTACAGTGCTGTACTCATATTGGCTCGTATCGGTCGCCCGGCTCTCGCCGAGCTCGCTTTGCTGTGTGCGAAAGGCTATCTATGAGTGACCTGTTTCTCGGGATTGATGTTGGCTCGACCACGGTGAAGGTGGTTGTCCTAGATCGCGCCCGTGCCCTGCTAGGGCACCGCTATCTGCGCTCGAACGGACAATCGCAGCAGACTCTGCTCCAGGCACTGCGCGATCTCGGAGCGGAGTTTGATCTGACCCAGGTGGCTGGGGTCGGGCTAACGGGATCGGGCGGCGAGCGGATCGCACGGGCGATTGGTGGGCAGCACGTCAATGAGCTGATCGCCCAGACTCGCGCTGTCAGCGAGTACTACCCGCAGGCCCGCACGGTGATTGAGATTGGCGGCCAGGACAGTAAGTTTCTCGCCCTAGAGTGGGATGAGGGACAGGATAAGCTGGCTCTGCGTGACTTCGCTATGAACGCGATCTGCGCTGCCGGCACGGGCTCGTTCCTCGACCAGCAAGCCGAGCGTCTGGGGATTGAGATTGAGGGTGAGTTCGGCACCCTGGCGCTGCAATCCGAGAGCCCGGCCCGTATCGCGGGGCGCTGCACCGTCTTCGCCAAGTCCGACATGATCCACCTCCAGCAGAAGGGCACGCCCCTGCCCGACATCCTGGCGGGCCTCTGCCACGCCCTGGCGCGCAACTTTAAGGGCGTGATCAGCAAGGGTAAGGCATTTGTGGCCCCGGTGCTGATCCAGGGCGGCGTGGCCTACAACCAGGGTGTGGTGCGCGCCTTCGAGACGGTGCTGGGCCTGAAGCCGGGTGAACTGATCATCCCTGAGCAGCACCACATTATGGCCGCCCTCGGCACCGCCCTGATCGCGTGGGATGTCGCGTCTGACGAGAGCCAGCCGGTCGTGCTTGATCTGGCTGGTCTGGAGGAGCTGACCCACGAGGAACAGACGAACCACAAGCCTCTGCCGGCCCTTGGCAGTTGCTCGTTCGCTCTGCCGATCTACGATGTGGGCGTGGCGCATCGGGATACTGCCTCCCGCCTCCTGCCTCCTGCCTCCTCTTCGCCCCTGCCGGTCTACTTGGGGATTGATGTTGGCTCGATCAGCACGAACCTAGCCCTGATTGACGCCCACGGGCATGTCGTCGCTCGGCGCTACCTCTCTACGGCGGGTAAGCCACTAGAGGCAGTGCGTGCTGGTCTGCACGAGATCAGCGCCGAGGTAGGCGATACGGTCAGTGTGCAGGGTGTCGGCACCACCGGCTCGGGGCGCTACCTGACCGCCGATTTTGTGGGCGGTGATGTGGTGCGTAACGAGATTACCGCGCAGGCGCGTGCGGCCACGGCGATTGACCCCGGCGTGGATACGATCTTTGAGATTGGCGGACAGGATAGCAAGTACATCAGCCTGAATCACGGCGCGGTGGTGGATTTCACCATGAACAGCGCCTGCGCGGCGGGCACCGGCTCGTTCCTTGAGGAGCAGGCTGAACGGCTTGATCTCAACATTAAGGCCGACTTTAGCGAACTGGCCCTAGGAGCGGCGCAACCGACCGGGTTGGGCGAGCGCTGCACCGTCTTTATGGAGTCGGACGTTATCCACCACCAGCAGCAGGGGGCCGGGCTTGATCAACTCACTGCCGGGCTGGCCTACGCGATTGCCCAGAATTATCTCAACCGGGTGGTGAACAATCGCCCGATTGGCAAGAAGGTTTTCCTCCAGGGCGGCGTGGCCTGGAACCAGAGCGTGGTTGCGGCCTTCCAGACCCTGCTAGATCGCCAGATTACCGTGCCGCCACACCACGATGTGACGGGCGCGATTGGCGTGGCGATCTTGGCGATGGAGGATCTCACGCAGCGGCGGGCGGTTGGCGAGGATGTGCCGACCCGCTTTAAGGGCTTCGACCTGAGCGACCGTCACTACGAGACGACCACATTTGAGTGCCGGGCCTGCCCGAACATCTGTGATGTGAGTAAGGTGGTGATTGCGGGCGAGACTCCAATTTTCTACGGTGCGCGCTGCGACATTTTTGAGGAGATCGGCCAGCAATACTCTAAATCGCGTCAGGCCAGCCGTATCCCCGATCTCTTTGCCGAGCGTAGCGCCCTGTTGCTCGGTGACTACGTGCCGCCCGAGGGGCCGCGCACCGGCAAGCCACGTATCGCCCTGGCTCGCGCCATGACCTTCCACGACATCTTTCCCTACTGGCGCACGCTGTTTAAGGCCCTGGATATCGAGATTGTCCTTTCGGAGCCGACCAACCCGGAGATTATCAAGGCTACCCTGGAACACGCCGGGATTGAGTCGTGCCTACCGGCCAAGCTGGTTCACGGGCACACGCTGAATCTGGCGGACAAGGATGTTGACGCGATTGTGCTGCCCAGCATGATTAACCGCGAGGATGGCGGGCCGGGTCAGCTCGACGCGAACTACTGCCCGTTTGT
>JBAXMH010000203.1:0-8879 GCA_037134395.1 Chloroflexales bacterium | reverse complement strand
GGGGGAGCGGGCGGCAATCTGAGGACTTTGCATCAGCCCTGTTGACTTAGTGGGGCAATGTTACTATCATCCCTGTAGCTGCTAAAAGATGTGCGCCGCATAGAGCGGTGCAATCATGTGAGAGGTGTTAATTGGATTCCCAAAGCCTGATCCTGGTTGTCGATGACCAACCCCGCAGCCAGTTCGCTCTGGCGAGCCTGCTTGAGCCGGAGGGGTATCGTATCGCCTACGCAGCGACAGGATGGGAGGCGCTTACCCAGATGCGGCTCCTCGCTCCCGATCTGGTGCTGCTCGACGTGATGATGCCTGATATGGACGGGTTTGAGGTGTGCCGTCGCCTTCGCGCCGACCCCGCCCTTGCGCTCATCCCGGTGGTGATGATCACGGCCCTCGACGATCATGCCTCGCTCCTTCAGGGCATTAAAGCCGGTGCCGATGATTTTATGTCCAAGCCCTTCAATCGAGAAGAACTTCGCGCCCGCGTTCGCACCATCACGCGGCTCAACCGTTTTCGTGTCTTGCTTGATGAGCATCGCATGGTTGCGAGCGAACATGCCCAGTTTCTCTGGGCGATTGAACGCTCAGCCGATGGTTATATTTTGCTCGATCACGAGGATCGCCCCCTCGATGGCAACGTCAAGGGCTGGTATTTTCTTGGCCTGACCCGCCAAACCGGACAGAAATCTGATCAATCGTTTCATGATCTTGTCGCCCGACTCTATCGGCTCGCGCCAGAGGATGCCTGGGCCAGTTGGCCAGATCTCTCCAGTACGGCGCGCTACCTGGTGCGGCCCGAGGGCAACGACTCCGCGCTCTGGCTTCAGGTTGAGTTGCTCGATCTTCCCGATGGGGCAACGGGACGTCGGCTGGTGCATCTCCAGGATGTGACTGCCAGAGTCAGTGCGCAACGTGATGGCTGGGCCTTCCACAGCTTTGTGTCGCATAAACTGCGCACGCCACTGACTAGTCTGATTATCGGCATGGGCCTCTTGAGACAGCAATCCCACACGTTGCCGCCGGATCTCGCCATGCTTACCGAGACGGCCTATAGCGGCGCACAGCGACTCAGATCGGTTGTTGATGACATCTTTCGCTACATTGAGGCACCATCCATGCTTACGCCGGGGGATGGTGTGTTGCTTGCGGGTATGCCGGATCTGATCACGCAGATTGCTAACGACTTAGGAATCACGGCGATCCAGATCTCGGCATCGTTTAGCCTGGGCGGGCACCGGCTGATGGTAAATACCCGAACCGTGGAGATGTTGCTCACCGAAATTTTAGAAAACTCGCAGAAGTTTCACCCGCTCCAGGAGCCGACGGTGGTTGTTGAACTGCTGCGCCGGGAAACACGAGTCATCATTTCTGTGACGGACAATGGCGTCACACTGACCCCCGCCCAGATACAGCGCATGTGGGAGCCTTACCACCAGATAGACGAGAGTTTCACCGGGCAGGTGCCAGGAGTCGGCCTTGGGTTGGCGACGGTGGCCCAGATCTGCTGGGCTACCGGCGGCACATGCCGCGTAACAAATCGGCACGATGGCCCCGGTATCACTGTTGAACTGGAATTGCCACTAGTAGATGTGAATACATAAGCATAAGACAAAGTTCGCAGATACTTTACAGTTCTCCCCCCCCCTAGCCCCCCCGCAAGCGGGGGGGAACCAATGCATTGTCCCCCCCCGCTTGCGGGGGGGCTAGGGGGGGTGATCTAAACGACAACTGTCGTACTAGTAGATCTGAATATGTAGGCATTAAGGATAAAGTGTTATGAGTGGACCAACGACATTACTTATTGTTGATGACCAGTCGCGGGGCCGTGAGGTTCTGGCAAGTGTGTTAGCGCCCGAGGGCTACCGGCTCATCTTTGCAGCTAATGGTATCGAAGCGATCAATGCAGCCCAGAATGTCATTCCCGATCTGGTATTGCTTGATGTGATGATGCCCGATATGGACGGTTTTGAGGTCTGTCGTCGCCTTCGGGCCGATCCTGACCTTGCGCTCGTGCCGATCTTCCTTGTGACCGCTCTCGATGACCAGGCATCGCTCTTGCGGGGCATTGATGCGGGTGCCGACGACTTTGTGACCAAGCCCTTCAACCGCGCTGAACTGCGGGCGCGTGTCCGTACTATCACGCGCCTCAACCGCTTTCGTACCCTGCTTGATGAGCGCGAGCAGGCCGCCGCAGACGTGACCAGAGCCTATGACGCCACTCTGGAGGGCTGGTCGCGGGCGTTGGATCTGCGCGACCACGAGACCGAGGGCCACTCGCGCCGTGTGACGGAGATGACGGTGCGCCTTGCGCGGGCCATGAACATTGAAGAATCTCAGATCGAACACATCCGCCGTGGGGCCCTGCTCCACGACATCGGCAAGATGGGCGTCCCAGACGCGGTTCTGCTCAAGCCTGGGCCTCTGAACGATGAGGAGTGGGTGATTATGCGCCGCCATCCCACGATGGCCTACGAGCTGCTTCTGCCCATTACCTACCTCCACGATGCGCTTGACATTCCCTGGTGTCACCACGAAAAGTGGGACGGCACTGGCTATCCGCGTGGACTCGTCGGTGAGGAGATCCCGCTTGCGGCGCGTATGTTCGCTATTGTTGATGTCTGGGATGCCCTGAGCAACGACCGTCCTTACCGCAAGGCATGGCAACCCGACGTTGTCTACCACCACCTCGTTTCCCTGACGGGTACACATTTTGATCCTACCGTAACGGAGGTGTTTTTGAACGTGCTTGATGCGGAAAGTGTCGGACACGCACTATGACAGAAGACTTGCTCTTCACCGGGGACGGTGCAAGCCGACAATCTGTTTTGTACGATGTGCTGCGGCAACTCACCCGTGAGCTTGACCCCGATGTGATCATTCAGAAAGCCGTCTCCGCTATTGTGCAACTCAACCGCTGGCATAGCGTGGGTATTTCATTGCCGAGCGCCGATGGCTTGTTCTGGCAGACACGCGCCGAAGACCGTATGCCACCCGGCGAGGTGGGAGTGAATCACCCGATTCACTCGGGGGTGATTGGGCGCGCCTATCGCACCGGAGAGATCCAGCTCGTCCCCGATGTGCGGGCCGACCCGGACTTCTTTCTGGGCGAGAACGTGGAGAATGTCGGAAGCGAGATGGCCATCCCGATTATTTTTGATCACCAGACACTCGGGGTGATGAATCTGGAAAGCGATCAGCGTGAGAATTTCGACCATAAGGATGTCGCGTTTGCC
Source organism: Chloroflexales bacterium (assembly GCA_037134395.1). GTDB lineage: Bacteria > Chloroflexota > Chloroflexia > Chloroflexales > Chloroflexaceae > Oscillochloris. The sequence continues at coordinate 5,649 of JBAXMH010000203.1, read as the reverse complement.
CAATCAATCACGGCGATTATTGCAATTGCGCTTACAAATGCTCAGCGTTTTACCGCGTTGCAACAAGAGATGCTGGTGCGAACGCAGAGTGAGGCCCGCTTCACCACGATCTTCCAGCATAGCCCGCTCAGCATTGTGATCACCCATCAGCGCGATAACGTTATGCGCGAAGTGAATCTTGCGTGGCTTGAACTACTGGGATACACCCGCGAAGAGGTGATCGGGCATACCGCGCTGGAGTTGGGTATTTGGGCCAATCCGCATGATCGGCAGCGCGTGGTTGAGATGCTGCATAACTATGGTCGGGTCTCCAATGTTGAAACAATCATCTGCCAGAAATCGGGGCAAAAACTGCATGTGCTACTCTCCGCTGAACAAATAGTTATTGACAATGATACCTGTATGCTCTTCCAGGTGACCGACATCACCGCACGTAAGCGCGCCGAGCATGAATTGGAATCCCTGACCCAGACGCTGGAAGTGCAGGTGGAGCAGCGCACGGCGGAGTTGGAATACGCCCTGAAAACAAAAGGCGAGTTTATGGCGAACATGAGCCATGAACTGCGCACGCCGCTCAACGCCATCCTGGCCCTCAGCGAGATTCTACGGGAGGAAGTGCATGGCTCACTCAACACCAGTCAGCAGGAAGCCCTGCAGCATATTGAGGATAGTAGCTACCACCTGCTTGCCCTGATCAACGATGTTCTCAATTTCTCCAAGGCGGATGCCGGACAGATGAATCTCCAGATTGAAAACATCTCGGTTGCAGAGGTCTGCCAGGAGAGCCTACAGTTTGTCAAAGAGATCGCGATCAAGAAACATCTGCGGCTATCTTTTCGGATCAATGATATGGACGCGACGATGCAGGCCGACTCAAAGCGCCTGAAGCAGATTCTGGTGAACCTGCTGAGCAACGCCGTCAAGTTTACTCCGTCTGGGGGCAAAATCAGCCTGGAGGTCGTAGTAGAGTCTGAGGCCAATATAGTCCGCTTCGCGGTGCGCGATACTGGGATCGGCATTCTGCCTGAAGACAAGGCCCGGCTGTTTCAGCCATTCACTCAGATCGACTCGCGCCTGAACCGCCAGCACGAAGGCACCGGGCTCGGGCTGGCGATTGTACACCGTCTGGTTGATCTGCACGGCGGCAATGTTACCTTCGAGAGTGATGTCGGGCAGGGCAGTTGCTTTATGATTACTCTCCCGTATCATTCGGTTGCGCCCGTACCTGCACCTGACACAAGCGTGATCTCAGATGATCAGCGGGCCCAGACCGCAGTAGTACCTCCTCAACCAGCGCCAACGGGCGCACAGATTCTGCTGGCCGAAGATAACGTGATCAACCAGAACGTCATTCATACCTACCTCCACACAGCGGGCTATCGCGTAGTGAATGCCCGCACAGGTCGTGAAGCGATTAACCAGGCTATGATGATTCATCCCGATTTGATATTGATGGATATTCAAATGCCGGATATGGATGGTCTAGAGGCTACCCGGCATCTGCGAGCCATACCTGAGTTCAAGGAGACGCCGATTATTGCGATGACCGCGTTGTCCATGTCCGATGATCGGGATCGCTGCCTTGACGCCGGTGCAAGTGCGTACCTGTCGAAGCCCGTTAGCCTGAAGGATCTTGTAGAAATAATCCAAAGGTTTGTGAAAAAGTGAACATGCTAAAAAAAAAGGAACAGCGATCATTAGCGATTCTTGGATCTTTGTTCGTGTTGCTGGCGCTTGGTATTATCGTCGGCGACTACTTCGCCTCTGACCGTCTCGTGATGATCTTCAGCGCACTTATCGCCGTGGTCGGCGTCAGAATAGCGTCGCTCTGGCGGCAAAATACCCGTGGCTACGACCTCCAGCAAGAAGATTCACTGGAGGCACTGCGCGTCAGTGAGGCCCGGTTTCATCGGATGTTTGAGCATCATGGCGCGATTATGCTGCTGATCGAGCCACAAACGGGCGTGATCTTCGATGCCAATCAATCCGCTGTTATCTTCTACGGGTATCCCAAATCCACCCTTTGCAGCATGAATATCAACCAAGTTAATATGTTGTCGCCGGAACAGGTGGAAATGGAGTATAAAAAAGCCCTGCATGAAGAGCGAAGTTATTTTATATTCCCGCATAAATTAGCCGACGGCACCGAGCGGATTGTAGAAGTCTACTCGTCTCCTATTTCCGTCCAAGAAAAGAAGGTACTTTTTTCGATTATCCACGATATTACTGATCGTAAACACACCGAAGCATTGGTGTACGCCCAGCGCGATCTGGCCCGCACTATAAGTACTGTCCAATCAACTCAGGAGGTGTTGCCCCTGTGTCTTGAGATTGCACTACAGATCTCGGGTATGGATTCGGGTGGAATCTACATGCTCAACGCAGATGAACGGATCCTTGAATTGATCCATCATCGCGGGCTGAGCGCAGAGTTCGTCCGGCGAACATCACCGTACCCCGCCGACTCACCGAACGCACAGGCAATGCTCTCGACCAAAACCTTCTATCTTAACGCCGCTCAGATACCGAACATCGCTCATTTGCACGATGAAGGGCTGCGTTGCGTTGGCTCGATAGCCATTCACTATCAGGGCCGGAACATCGGCTGTCTCAACATCGCCTCACACACGCTCGAATCGGTACCCACCTTTAGCCGTCACGCCCTCGAAATACTGGCCGCTGAGATCGGTAATGTGATCATATCCCTGCGCACAGAGGAAGCACTGCGCAAGAGTACGCAGATCTTGTCCGAATCCCAGCTGATCGCTAATTTGGCCAGTTGGACGATTGATCTCCAGGCAGGAACCTTTACGGGGATGATGAAGGTATCGCCGCAGCTTGAGGACACTACGGGTGTCTATACTGCAGGTGATCTCCTCGCTATGGTCTATCCCGACGACCGGGAATACGTCCGGTCGTCGTGGGTAAAAGCCCTGCACGGCGCGCCCTACAGTGTCGAGTACCGAATGCTCATGAACGGTGAGATCCGCTGGGTCTACGTGAAAGCCAAAATGACATACGATCAACAGGGCAATCCGATCAGCGCCCTGGGGATTTCGCAGGATATTACCGAGCGGAAGCAGGCCGAAGCCGCCTTGCGCGAGAGCCAGTTGCGCCTGGAGCTGTCGGTAAAAAGCGCAAACTTGGGCCTGTGGGACTTCTACGTGCAGACGGGCAAGACGGTGTTCAATGATCGCTGGGCCGAGATCGTCGGCTATACCCTGGCAGAACTGGAACCCATCAGCATCCAGACATGGACAGACCTGTGTCATCCCGACGACCTCCGGATCTCCAATGCGTTGTTGGAGCGTCACTTCCGGCACGAGACTGATTTCTACGAGTGCGAAACGCGGATGAAGCACAAGAAAGGCTCCTGGATCTGGGTGATTGATCAGGGCAAAGTTGTCGAGTGGGATGCCAACAACAACCCCGTGCGGATGGTCGGCACACACCTCGACATTACCGAGCGCAAGCGGGCAGAGCAGGAACTGCGAGATCTGAACCGTACATTGGAAGAGCGAGTCAATCAGCGCACAGCGGAGGTTCAGGATCTCTACGAGAATGCCCCGAGCGGCTATCACTCGCTGGATGCGAACGGCACGCTGAGCAGGGTCAACCAGACCGAGCTGCTGTGGCTTGGTTACTCCCGCGATGAGATGATCGGTCGTCCTTTTAGCGATTTTATTACCGACCGTAGCCGCAGTGCATTCGAGCAGAACTACCCGCTCTTTATGCAGCGCGGCTGGGTACGCAACCTGGAGTATGAGCTTATTCGCAAGGATGGGACAATCCTCGATGTCCTGCTCGATGCAACGGCGATCTACGATGTGCAGGGCACGTATGTGATGAGCCGCTCTACGATCTTTGATAACACCGAGCGTAAAAAAGCGGAACTGGCCCTGCGCGAGAGCGAGGAGCAGAACCGCCTGCTCTTTGAAGAATCGCCGGACGCGATTGTCTTATTCGACGATAACAGGAAGGTGAGGCGCCTCAACCGCGCTTTTGAAACGCTCACCGGCTATACTGCCGAGCAGCTTGCGGGGAATAGTCTTGAGGAGATGGATCTGGTCTCTTCCGAGCAGACAATCGTATTGAGTGAACACGTCCGTCAACATATTCGCACAAACAATCGGTTTGCCACCGTTGAATTACAGCTTAGACACGCCAGTGGCGACCTTTATGATGTAGGTGCGCGGGTATTTGGGCTTACCTTGCGGGGTCAGCAGCATTACCTCGCCGCCATGCACGACATTACAACCGAGAAAAAGGCCGAAGAAACCCTGCTCCGTGCCAATTCCGAGTTTGCCCAGGCAGCACGAACCAAGGATGAATTTTTGGCCAACATGAGTCACGAACTGCGCACACCGCTCAATGCGATCCTGGCCCTCAGCGAGAGTATGCTTGAAGAAGTCCAAGGCCCGCTTAATCCTTCTCAGCAGGATTACCTGCGCCAAATTGAAGAGAGCGGTCGCCATTTGCTCACGCTGATCAATGATATTCTCGACCTCTCGAAAGTAGAAGCAGGACGCCTGGACATCCAGTTGGATGTCGTCTCCGTTGCCGATATTTGCCAGTCCAGCATCGTCTTTGTCAAAGAGATCGCCTTCAAAAAATCGCTCCGGCTGGCCCTGCATTTGAACGATCAAATGGCCGAAATAGAGGTTGACCCGCGACGCATGAAGCAGATGCTGGTCAACTTGTTGAGCAACGCGGTGAAGTTCACCCCAGAGAAGGGCCAAGTAATCTTGGAGGTGGACGTTGACGTGGAGGCGGGAACGATCTGTTTTGCTGTCCAAGATAATGGCATCGGCATCGCACCCGACGACATCACAAAGCTATTCCAGCCCTTTAAGCAACTCGATTCGAGCCTGAGCCGCCAGCACGAAGGGACTGGGCTGGGGCTGGCACTGGTGCGCCGTCTAGCCGAATTGCACGGAGGCAGTGTAACGGTTGAGAGCCAGCTTGGTCAGGGCAGCCGCTTCACGATTATCCTACCGTACCGTATCTATGATCGGGAACCTGTGGCGACAACTGTGTCTGCGTACCGGATGGAGAACGGCCACATTCACCCGGAGCAACTGATACCTGTGCCAACCGGCGCACGAATCCTGTTGGCTGAAGATAGCGAGGTCAACCTGCTGGCCTTGCGCGACTACCTGCTGAAAAAGGGCTACCGCGTGGAGGTTGCTCGCAACGGCGTCGAAGCTCTTGAGCAGGCAACGGTGCTCTCGCTCGATCTTATTTTGATGGACATCCAGATGCCGATGATGGATGGACTAGAGGTTATCCGACGGCTGCGAACCATGCCCGAGTACGGGCAAACGCCGATTATTGCGCTGACTGCCCTGGCTATGGCAGGAGATCGGGAGCGGTGCCTAGCGGCCGGTGCGAACGAGTATATGTCCAAGCCCATCAGCTTGAAGGGGCTGGTGGACATGATTCAGCAGTTGTTGACGGTATAACGACCCATCTCACTACTTTGCGCCTTTGCGTCATATGCGCGTATGGTTTGACGCAAAGGCGCAAAGACGCAGAGAATCCTGCTTCGCTCAGTGTGATGGGGCGAGTTATGCGGTACCGCATAGTACTACAGTTGTAAATATCTTCACAGAAAGGCTCCTGCCGATCACCCCCCCTGGCCCCCCCGCA
>JBAXMH010000202.1:0-8954 GCA_037134395.1 Chloroflexales bacterium | reverse complement strand
CAAGCTCCTCGTCGTCAAGCTCCTCGTCGTCAAGCTCCTCGTCGTCAAGCTCCTCCCCAACAGGTTGTGGAGCAGTACTCGCGACAGCGCCGCTTGCCGGTGCTGGCTTCGCTGCCTTCGACTGCTGGAGGTGGGCCTTCTGGGCGAGCAGGGCAGCCTTGATCACCTTGGCCGTAGGCGCGAGCAGCAGAGAGAGGACGCGGCCCTCCATCAGCGGCTTCTGCTCGACAATGGCAATATCGCGGAGCTGCTCGGCGATTTGCTCCAGCATCTTGCGCCCAATGTCGGGGTGGGCCATCTCGCGCCCACGGAAGCGCACGTTGAACTTAACCTTGTCACCTCTCAGCAGGAAGCGCCGCGCCTGGTTCGCCTTGACACCCATATCATGCTCGTCGGTTTTGGGCATCAGGCGGATCTGCTTGAGTTCGGCCTGCTTCTGGTTTTTGCGCGCCTCGCGCTCTTTCTGGCTCTGCTCGTAGCGGAACTTGCCGTAGTCGAGGAGCCGACAGACGGGAGGCACTGCATTCGGAGCAACCTCGACAAGGTCGAGTCCGCGCTCCTCCGCAAGGATAACTGCCTCACGCACCGTCACGATCCCGACCTGCGTACCGTTCTCGTCGATCAGGCGGACTTCGCGGGCGCGAATACGATTGTTGATGCGAAACCGGTCTCTAATAGCGCGACTCCTTTGTCTGTCAGGTGCAGCCCCGCTCCGCGACAGTGGCATGCCAGCAAAAAAAGAACTGGCGCGATCTCACCGCTGTGTTTGGGAAGGTGCTGCCGCCCCAGCGTTCCTGGCGGGGCTACAGGTTGTCGAAAGGCCGACTGTGATGATACCGAAGCGGTATTATAGCATTCTGATGGGCACTGGTCAAACCAACGACAGGGGTAGTGACACTCCACACAGGTTAAAACAGGGTGAATTTTACGGTATTGCCCTTTTTTACCCCAAGGCTACTACACACAATAAAAATAATCTCAAGAATTGCCCCAAATATGCCCTTTTTATCCCAAAGCGCCCCTTATTTTTCTGCCAATTTCTGGTACTATGTGGTGCGGTTCGCAACTGTCTCAATTCCCTTGAAGCCATGTAAAGGAATCCGTTGCGCAGCCCTCACTCCCCGACATCTCCTCTCCCGTTCAGGGCAGAGAAGGGGGTGGTGCCCGTCAGGGGTTGATTTACCTCCGTTCTTAGAAGCTGTCTGAAAAGACCTGTCAGGTAGGACACACGGGATGAATCTTGTGCAACGAGATGGTTCTTGTGTGTCCTACCTGACAGGTCTAGGACGTAGCCATGCCTTTTCAGACAGCTTCTTAGGGAATGTGGGCTCGGGATGGTGAATTAGCATCGCTTGTAGTAGAATGTAGTTCGGCTCAACGACACGGGAGGTCAACATGCACAAACCGTACTCAGCATTCTTCGTTGGGGATCCAAACAACCATGAACAGTCTATTATCCAGAACAACCGGCTGCTCGTAGACTTCCACGTGGTTGCGATTGATGAAACAGGTATCGAAGAGATTCTGAAGACGATGCCGGACTACGTTATGCTGCCCCTCACGTACTCAAATAAACTCGTCCTTCAGTTCTTCCATCAGTTGCGCATGGATGGTCGAACGTGTGTGGTCGTGTGGGAAAGTCAGACGCTTACCGGGTTCAGCGGTCGGGGCTATCGCTGGCGTCGGTCGGCTCCAAAGACCATCCATGGGCTCGAGTCTTTGTTGGAGTGGGGCAAGTGGCCGATGCCAGTCAATCGTCGCATCACCGACCAGCATTTCCAGCCTGGCACTGCCTTCGCTGGAACCTCATCTGCTGGCAGGGTCACGCATGTAGAGCGGGCAGTTCCCATGTGATGGCTCATCGTGTGGGCTTTGTCTGTAACAAAATCTTCCCTTCAACTCCCCCCACCGGGAGTCAATCGCGGTCGCACTTTTGGGCGCGTAATTTGACACCGGGGGGGGGCTGCGGTATAGTTTGCGCCGAGCAAAGAGTGAAAGTTATATCCTTTTAGGATGAGGCTGCTGTTATGGACGTGAGGCCCGATCTGTTGTCTGATCCTCAGCAGGGCGGTTCGCAAAACGTCTCGTCTGAGGAGGAGCAGCGGTTCAGTGAGTGGATTCAGAAACGCCTCAGTTTATACCAGATGATGGAGCAGCAGGTTCAGGCAAATATTAAGCAGACGGTTCATTTTGGACATGAGTTTACTAAACAGCTAGAAGAAGAGACCGAGCGCCTGATGGCGCGCTACAAGCGGCAGCGATCGGATCAGATCCAGTTGCGTGACGCCTTGCGGCAGGAGGTTAGTGAGCTGCGCGCCGCCCTTGCCGATGAGCGGCGCATTCATGAGGTCAGCTTGGCCCAGGCCCAAAGTCAGGCCGAGAGTGAGATCGCCCAAGCATGGCTTCAGTCTGAGAACGAGATTGCGCAGCAGCGGGCTGTCGCACGGGCCGAGCGGGAGCGTCTGCTGCGTGAGGCCCACGCCGAGCGGGAGCGAGTTCTCGTTGAGACCCGCCAGATGGCCGCACGCCTCGCTGATCTCCAGCGCTCGCTGGGCGATCTTCTGCGGCTAACCCCGCCATCTGAGACACCTCCCCCCGTCGCAAAAGTGGATGCCGCCCGTCCCGCTGCCCCCCCCCCGTCCCTCGTCTCTGTCCCGGATGTCCCTGTGACGGACGTACTCCCGGTCACCGCTGCCGATGGTTTTTCTGACGGTGTGTTCGAGGTGAGCGAGAGTGAGAACGACGATGAGGAGATCGATCCTTCGTCACCTCTTGATTCGGTGCTGATCGCTGATACTGCCTACGAGTATCTGGTCCTCTTTAAGGGCGTCCAGAGCTTTGTCGTCGCCTCGGATCTCCTTGATCAGATCAGCCTCGTACCTGATATTGAGGATGCACGTCTGGTTGAGTATGAACGGGATGAGTTAACAATTGCCGTGCGCTATGGCGGCGCTCGTTCGCTAGGTATCCTGCTCAAAGAACATCTGGCTGCGGTGGCCAAACTTGTCGATCAGTACGGGGAAAAGGTCGAACTCGTCTATCGTGCTGCCGCCTAAATGATGGGCATCAACACCGCGAACCTCGATCCGCCAAAGGCAATCGTGGTCGGCACCGACCGGGCCAGGCTTGAGTCCATCTTCGCAGCGATTACTGCCGCCGGATATACTATAACCGCACTGACCCCTGATGACGACCTTGCGGCGAGTGCGGTGGCCCAGGCTGCGGATCTTGCCGTGTTTGAGCGTGAGGGCGGCGGCAATACGGCCATCCTGACTCGCTTCCGGCGTCTCAGTCAGCGTCCATCGCTCGCGATTATTGAGCCTGAAGGGGTGGTTCTCGCCGCCGGTTTTGGCTCGCTCGCACGCGGGCCTCACGATCTCGATGCTCTAACAGCGCTGCTGCGCGAGTACCTCGGCCTTGAAACGAGGGCCGTTCCGCCGGAGGCTCCACTGGAGACGGCTCTGCCGGAGGCTCCACTGGAGACGGCTCCGCCGGAAGATCCACTGGAGACGGCTCCGCCGGAAGATCTACTGGAGACGGCTCCGCCGGAAGATCCTTCCCCCCCTGAAAAGCCAGATACTCCTCTCCCCGACTCCCTCAATGTTCCCTCTATCGGCACGTCTGGCGGTGTAAATACGGCAGTTTTTCGACCTATCAGACGCATGCTCGTTGAACCTGAGAAACCTACCCCACTCCCGCCCTTACCCTTTATTACATCCTCACCCTTACCTTCCCCTCGCCCACGCGAAGACCGAATACTGGTCCTTGTGGCAGTAGTCGCAATTCTGGCGGTTATCGCAGTCGGCGGATTTGCGATGATACGATCCCTGCGCCCTGTGTCTGGAACAAAGCCCTCTGCAATCGCAATAGCGGTGACGAGCATCCCGACGAGCCCGACGGTGACGAGCGCCCCGACGAGCCCGACGGTGACGAGCGCCCCGGCCAGCCCGACGATGACGAGCGCCCCGACGAGCCCGACGGTGACGAGCGCCCCGGCCAGCCCGACGGCCACGAGTGTCCCATCCAGCCCGATACCCGCAACAACTATCGCCATACCAACTTCCGCCCTGGAAGTTCAGATCATCGTCCCGCGAACCCTACAGGCTGGCGCTGTGGTCAATGTGCAGGTGCGCGTACGTAACGTGAGCGGGAAAGCGATCCCTGAAACTTTCTGGGTCGATCTCTATGTGTCGCCCATTCGTACGCCCACGCCGCTCGTTCCGTGGAGCGATATTGCTACGTATGGGGCGACCTGGCAGGTTGCGGGGCTCGGCCCGGGTGAGTCTCGCGATCTCTATAGCCTTGATGCGGATCCGACTCGCTCGAACCTGCTCAGTCTCGATACCCCTGGGACGTACCAGTTCTACGCTCTAGCCGATACGTTTAACGAACTGCCGATGGAACTCAGTAGTGGTCAGGCCCGACCAATCTATCTTGGTGGCCCTGCCGAAGTTGTGGTGGGGAATGCGTCAACACAACCTTAGCCGACTTCTGCGCGCACTGCTGGCCATTCTTGGTGTGGCCATACTCTCACTGCTGGTACAGCAGTGGGTTGCGGTTGCCCGTGATCTCGATAGCACATCTGCGTACCAGGGAACCCATCTGGCAGCCCTGCGCCCAACCCTCGATCTGTCTCGCTCCCCACTGACGGCGGTGCCGCTGGCGACCATTCGCGCCGGACTGACAGCAACAGCCCTGGCAGGTCTGGCAACGCCGGTCTCCACGCCGTCCGCCTCGCCAACCCGGCCCGAGGTTCCGCATGCAGGTGCCCCCTTCTCAGAGCCAGACTACCTGCGCCTGATCTGGATTGGGTTGGTTTGTTGCTACGTTGGCGGAATGCTGATACGGGTGAGCATACGTAGCTAAGAAGCTGTCTGAAAAGTCACCGCCCCCCTCCCAACCTCCCCCCGATGGGGGGAGGAGCCGGACTCCCTCCCCCATCGGGGGAGGGCTGGGGAGGGGGAACTGCGGGATATGTAACCTTTTCAGACAGCTTCTAAGGGGTCAGGGGTCAGGGGTCAGGGATCAGGGGTCAGATTGAGTGCATCAGGATGTCACATTGTGGCCTGAACTGTAAAGTATCTGCAAACCTTGTCTGAAACCTAAAACCTGACCCCTGACCCCTAAAAGCTTAGCGCAGATCAGCGGCGAGCTTACGCCAGAAATCATCCATCTGGCCGGGGATGAAGGGTATATAGAGGCCGATCCGGTCAAGCAGACCGTCGTAGCGTTTGCGCAGGGCGAGTCCGACATCAGCGGGATCAGCCTCGACGGCGAAGGTCTCCTCCATTTCAGGCGTCACCAGGGCGGGCATCTCGGCCCAGCGCTGCTGGGAGGCCAACTGCGAGAGTTGCTCGCCCACGTGGCCCCAGCCGTGGCACTCTAGCACAGCGCGGTAGGTGGGTGTCGAGCTATAGAACGCGATCTGCTGGCGCACGAACGTGCGTACCCGCTCGCGAGACTCGTTGTCGGGGCCGGTGATCACGAAGGAACTCCCAGCTACGGCGCAGTCTGCGGGGCTACGGCCAGCCTTGGTGGCACCGATGGCGATCTGTGGGCGGAGTACCTCGGCGGTATACTTGGCGCTGTTCAGCGGGTGGGCGTGGAACCCGTTGCAGAGTTCGCCCGCCAAGTGAGCCAGGCCGCTGTTCACCCCGGCAATATAGATGGGGATGTCAGGGTAGTTGATCGGGCCGGGGCTGAAGAAGGGCGTCATCAGGGTGTGCTGATAGAACTGGCCGCGATAGTTCAGTCTGTCGCCAGACTGCCAGCTCTGCCAGATCGCCCGCAGGGCCAGGATGTAGTCGCGCAGCCGACCGACGGGGGCGTCCCAGGGTGTGCTGAAACGGCGCTCGATATGGGCCTTGATCTGGGTACCCAGGCCGAGGATAAAGCGACCGCTCGAAAATGCGGCCAGATCCCAGGCGATCTGGGCCGTGACCATCGGGCTACGCGGGAAGGCGATAGCCACCGCTGTACCGATGCTGATTCGGCTGGTGTGTTCGGCGGCAAGGGCTAGGGGCAGAAAGCCGTTGTGCCCCGTCTCAGGTGTCCACAGGGCGGCGAAGCCAATCTCCTCGGCGGCGCGGGCCACCTCGGCAGCGACGGGCAGCGGGTTGGAGTCAACGGCGAATGAGACATCGAGTAGCATGAAAATTCTCCTTGTTCAATACCTTCGCGCCTTCGCGTCAAATGTGTGTACGATGTAACGCAAAGGCTCAGAGACGCTAAAGATGCGATAGTGCGTAGCGTGCCTAACGCAGCACAATGCGCAGCGTCCAGCCGGTTTTGGCGGCAAAGGCGGACTCGGCGGCGGCGATCTCTTCGGGGGTGGCGCTGCCCTGTGCGCGCAGGGCCACCTCGCGGGCGGCGCTCTGGATGGCGGGGGCACCTGAGGCGCGCAGTCCAGGCGGGAGAGCCTCGCGGGCGGTACGCATCAGAACCTCCTGGTGCGGCTGCGGCCAGATGGTGACGGACCAGCCGATGAAGCTGGCCAGTTCGACGAGCTGTGCGCTGTGCTGGGCCTTGGCGATCTCGGGGAAGTGGAATCGCAGAGTGACGAGACAGGTGGGCTGATCGGCGCTGGCCTTATAACAGCCCGTCTCCGGCCCAAACCAGGTGCGTGCAGTCGTGAGGGCAAAGTTGAGTTCCGTGCGCCGCGCGCCCCGCCGAGGGGCGATGATGTCCGGCTCCCCCACCTCCGGCGTGGCGGAGGGAACAATTAGTTCGAGCCCTGGAGAGCGGATACTCAGTGCCCAACCGGTTTTGGCCGCAAAGGCCGATTCGGCGGCGGTAACCTCTGGTCGGTCGGCGTAGCCCGTACAGCGCAACTCAACTCGCCCGATGTCAAGGAAGATCGCCGGGGCGCGTTCGGCGATCAGGCCCGTGGGCAAGATCTCTAGGGCGGCGGCGGCGAGTTGGCCCTGGTGCGATTGCGGCCAGACCGTCACCGGGGCGCGGATCTCCTCGGCGATCAAGCGGATAGCCTCGGCGTCGCGGGCGGCTGCCACCAAGGGGAAGAAGTAGCGCAACGCGACCGCACCCGTGTCAGGGTCAATGCTGCGCTGGTAGAGATCGGGCGCGTTGCCCAGGTACCTGTCAATGGTCGCTTGGATACCAGCGGTATCGGGGCGCGGGCCGCTGCGGCGGTTTGGACCGGCGGCCTGGGCGCGGCGCACTTCGGTCGGAGCGGGCAAACGCCAGAGGCCGGGGGCGTGGGGGAGGGAAATAAAATGCGGGCTGCCGGACTCAAGGGCCGCCTCTAGCTGTTCCTCTTCCGGCGTACTGGCGGAGTCGCCGTACCAGGCACGAGCTAACTCGCGCACACTGAGAGTCTGCACGCCGCTGCCGTCGCGCAGGGCCGTCCAGAGCCGTTCCAGGCCATCAGCATCAATCGGCGGCGCACCAGCACCGATTGGCTCGGCCAGGGGTGGCGCGGGCGCGGGCGTGGCAACCACGCGCCGACCGCCACGTGATGAGGGTTCGATCACGAGATCCTGGCCGTCATGCGGGGTCAGTACGTGGGTCATACTGCGCAGGCGGGCGGCGAGCGCCGCACGAGCCTCAGGATCGCCGTGAACAAGAGCGACAGTACGGGGCTGGAGGGCGCGCACCATCGCGGCAAGCTCGTCACCGTCGGCGTGGGCGCTCAGACTGTAGCGGCCAACATCGCAGAGAACCGGCAGCGTGCGCTCGCCGAAGGTCATGCGGCGGGCCTCAGGTTGAGCATCGGCCAGATCGAGCAGACGGCGACCAGGAGCCTCGTCATCAATGTAGCCGCTGAAGAAGATCGCTGAGTCGGCCCGCCCGGCCAAGCGCTCGGCGTACCAAACCGACGGGCCGCCGGTGAGCATACCCGATGAGGCGATGATCGCGGTAGGCGGGCCGGTGATCACCCGCTCGCGCTGCTGTGGGGTATCAACGGGCTGGATGCTGCTGCTGAAGAAGGGCTTGCCGCCGTTGCGCACATGGCGGGCTAGGGACGGGGTGAGGGCGTCGGGGATGGCGGCGTAGGCCGCGCAGACTGAGCGCACCAGGCCATCCACAGCGATGGGGAAGGCCGGGATGATCCCGTCGCGCTGGGCGGCGCGCAAAATAAGTATGACCTCCTGGGCGCGGCCAAGGGCGAAGGCAGGAATGAGGCAGTGACCGCCGCGAGCGATCACCGCCGCTACCGCTTCGGCCAGCTTGCGCTCCTCAACGGCCCGGTTGGGGTGTAGCCGTGCGCCGTAGGTACTCTCTAGCACCAGCAGGTCGGGGCGACCGGGGGCGGGCACAGCGGCACCCAGGATCGTCCGCTGCGGGGTGGCGCTGACATCGCCGGAGATCACCAGGCGACCATCGAACGCCTCAAAACCGATGCTGACCGCGCCCGCAATATGTCCAGCGCGCTGGGCGTATACGATCACCCCCGGCAACTCAGGCAGGGTTTGGGCACCCATCTGGAGCGGGCGCAAGCGACGCAGGGTTTCGGCAACCAGCGCCTCGTCATAGAGCGGCAGTTCCAGTTCATCGGCGGCGCGGCGGGCCATCACCCGCACCGCATCGCCGAGCATCACCTCCATGAGCCGGATGGTAGCCGGGCTCGCGTAGATCGGCGTGGCCGGGTAGCGGTCTGCCACCAGGGGCAGGGCACCGATGTGGTCAGCGTGGGCGTGGGTGATCAGGATGGCATCGAGGGAGATCCCGGCAAGGGCGGCGAGATCGGGCAGGCGATCTTTACCATCCACGCGCACGCCAGCATCAACCAGAATGCGGAGACCACCAACCTCGATGAGTTGGCATGTCGCGCCAACCCCGCTGGCTCCGCCGAGAAATTGGATGTGCATGAAAGAAAGTTCCTTATTGGGAGTCAATTAGCTCTACGATGCGGGATACTAAAGATTTGGTATAGTTAGGATCGTCTCTCATTTCTCCGCTAATAATACCAGCCAACAGGAGTTGTCATGATCAGC
>JBAXMH010000201.1:0-8956 GCA_037134395.1 Chloroflexales bacterium | reverse complement strand
GGGGGCTAGGGGGGGTAAGTATGCCAAGAGTGTAAAGTAAACTCGGCCCCTCTGACACCTCATCCTAGCTCACAAAGAGATGCATATCGTCGTAGCGATGCTGGAACTGCATGATCTCGATCTGCGGGGCAAACCCGCCGATCTCGCGCCAGTCGGCGTGTTCGCCTGCCGCCGCTGCGAGGGCCATTGTTGGGCGGATGCGGGCGATCAGGCGCTGTCCGGCAATATGATCAATCGAGCCGAGCCGCACTGCTGCGCTTACCAGACTGATGGCGAAGCTGTGCAGTTCGATCAGCACGGCGGTTGCCTCGTCCAGACCGCAGGCCGCCGCCGCCAGAGCCAGAGCCACGGCCTGGTGGCCGGGGGTGCGGCCCGCCTCAATCTGCTGGGTGTAGGCGGATAAGACCGACCCGCCAAAGAGTTCGGCTCCCAGCGCCGCCACGCGCCCCCCGCACCGGCGCGAGGCGAGGCGACCTTCGGGAGCCAGCTTTGTCGCCTCCAGTCGGGCGTCCACTGCCGTGACCAGATCAAGGTCGCCTGCGGCGGCGGCGCGAGCAACCCAGCGTGCCGCCAGCGCCTCGCCCGGCCCCGCCACATTTCGCAGGTAGGCGTGCAGCAGTGGTTCCAGATCCGCCTCGCCCGCCAGACCGGTGGCGATAAAGCGCTCTAGGCCGTGGGATTGCGTGTACATCCCGCTGGGGAAGAACGAGTCGGCCAACTGCATCGCCGCCAGCATCGCGCTGGCCCCGTCAATCTGGGCAGACGTATCGGCCATGTGTTTAGTTTCTTCCGCCGATGAGCCGCTGCATCGCCGCCCGCCGTGCCGATTCGTCCACCGCGCCGAGTCGCGTGTAGGCCAGCGCACGGGCCTCGGTCAGCGCAAAGTGATCGCCATCCCAGCGCAGGGCCGCGCCGCGCTCCAGTCGCTCGGCCACCAGACACGCGCCCAAGCAGTGGCTGGGGAAATCCAGATTCAGGTGAGTCAGCGGGTCAATCAGGCCGGACATGTCGGCGATCTGGCCACCCACGACGATGCCGTGGACGACGAACAGCGGATCCAGCAGCCAGCCCTCGGCGTCTAGGTTATCGGCAGATGTGATGTGACGGATACGCATAATGTTTAGAACGCTAGGTATTCGTGGGCGGCCTGCTCGTCGAAGCTACTGACCGGCCCGTGGGCGACAATCGATCCCGTCTCCATCATATAGTAGGAGTCGGCCACGCTGAGTGCGAAGTCAAGGAACTGTTCAACCAGCAGGATGGTCATATCGCCGCGCTGTCTGAGCGCACGGATCACGTCTTCGATCTCAAGGGTGATCGAAGGCTGAACACCCTCGGTCGGCTCATCGAGCAGCAGCAGGGTTGGCCGACGCACCAGCACGCGGGCGATAGCCAGTTGCTGCTGCTGCCCGCCGCTGAGCGTCCCGGCCACCCGCCCGCGCATTTGTTTGATGACGGGGAAGAGCGTGTACATCTCCTCAACCGCGACCAGATTGATGGCGCGGCGCGGGCTGGCCTCAAAGCCCATCAGCAGGTTCTCGTAGACCGTCAGGTAGGGGAAAATGCCACGTCCCTGCGGCACATAGCCCACCCCGGCCCGCGCCCGCTCGTGCGGTGGTCGCTGGGTGATCTCCTTGCCATCGAGATGAATCGTGCCAGCCCGCGCCCGTAATAGGCCGATGATCGCCTTCATCAGCGTGGTCTTGCCCACGCCATTACGGCCCATCAGACAGACAACATGGCCCGAGGGAACCTCAAGGCTCACGCTATTGAGGATGCGGCTCTCGCCGTAGTAGACGGCTAGGTTCTCAATCTGCAGCATGGGCGACGCCTTTCTTTTCCCCGTGGTTGCGGCCCGGCCCCAGGTACACCTCGATCACTCGCGGGTCACTCTGCACCGACTCCACCGGCCCCTCACAGAGCAACTTCCCGGTGTGCAGCACCGTGACGGTGTGGGCAAATCGGCGTACAAAATCCATATCGTGTTCAACCACCAGCACCGAGCGATCCTGAGCGATCTGCTGGAGCAACTCGCCCGTGCGGTCGCGCTCGCGGTGGGTCATCCCGGCCACCGGCTCATCCAGCAGCATCAGCTTTGGCTGCTGGATAAGCAGCATGCCGATCTCAAGCCACTGCTTCTCACCGTGCGAGAGCAGCCCGGCCCGCACCTCGGCGCGCTGGCCCAGCCCAATTTGGCTCAAGGTCGTGTCAATCATCCCGCGCTCGGTGGCGCTCACCGACCTGAGCAGAGTCAGCGCCCGATCCCGAAAGCCGATGGCCGCCTCCAGATTCTCGGCCACCGTCAGGCTCGGGAAGATCGCCGGGGTCTGGAACTTGCGCCCAATCCCGGCCCGCACCCGGCGGTGTTCTGTCCAGCGCTGCGCACCAGGCCGCCCGTCAAAGACAATCTCGCCATGATCGGGGCGAGTCTTGCCGGTAATAATATCGAGCAGGGTGGTCTTCCCGGCACCGTTTGGGCCGATCAGAAAGCGCAACTCGCCGTAGGCAATCGTGAAGTCCAGGCCATCCAGAGCCTTAAACCCGTCGAAGCTCACCGTGGCCCCGTGGACACTGAGGATTGATCCTGCCTGCGCCATGCTACCTCCGACGATAGTTTTTTATGTGTATGAGAGTGCCAGCGAAGCTGGCACTCTCATACAAAGACAAGGTTCAAGGATGTCTGTCTTACAGTTCCCCCCCTAGCCCCCCCGCAAGCGGGGGGGAACGGCGCATTGTCCCCCCCCCGCTTGCGGGGGGGTTAGGGGGGGTAGGTCATACCAAAAGTGTCAAGTAAAATTGGCTACTCTGAAACCTTGTCAACCATAGAATCATCACGGGTGGGGTTCAGGGACGGCGTGACCCTCTCTGGCACCGCTCCGCGCCCGCCAACTCTGCCCGATCTGGCGAACAATTCCGGCCAGACCATCGGGGAAGAGCAGCACCACCCCGACAAAGAGCGCCCCCAGGAAGTACTGCCAGATGTTTGGGAAACCTTCGCTCAGGCTGCTCTTGGCCCAGTTCACCAGGATCGCACCCACAATCGCGCCGATCAGGGTTCCACGTCCGCCC
This sequence comes from Chloroflexales bacterium, assembly GCA_037134395.1. Lineage (GTDB taxonomy): Bacteria > Chloroflexota > Chloroflexia > Chloroflexales > Chloroflexaceae > Oscillochloris. The sequence continues at coordinate 5,887 of JBAXMH010000201.1, read as the reverse complement.
AGGGCGACCCAGACTACCATTTCGATAGAGAGAACGACGCCCATCGCCGAGGGCGAAATAATGCCTACCTGTGCGATAAACAGCGCCCCGGCGATGCCCGCTACCCCGCCGGCAAAGGCGAAGACCAGTGTCTTTAGCAGCACCGGGTTGTAGCCAAGGAAACGTACCCGATTCTCGTCATCGCGCATGGCCACGAGCAGCCGTCCCAGGCGCGAGTTGGTGATCCAGCGCCCGATCAGGTAGATCAGGGCAAGGAGAACCACCGTGATCAGGTAGAGTCCCACCTTGGTGCGGTGATCGGCCAGGGCAAAGCCGAAAATCGTTGACAGGTTGGTGATCCCATTGGTGCCGCCGGTATACGGCTGCTGGCCGACAAAGAGCAACCCGACGATCACCGTCAGCGCCTGGGTGATGATCGAGAAGTAGACGCCCTGGATGCGGCTGCGGAATACCAGGAAGCCAACCAGCGCGGCCATAGTGGCGGGGATGAGTACGGCGGCCAGAATGGCGACAACCGGCGAGCGGAACGGTTCCCAAAAGAGCGGTAATGCATCCAGGCCGCTCCACACCATAAAATCTGGCAGCTTACTGCCCGACGCCTCTAGCTTGAGGTACATGCCCATAGCGTAGGCTCCAAGGGCAAAGTACAAACCCTGGCCCAGGCTGAGCATCCCGCTGTAGCCCCAGAGCAGATCCAGCCCAACCGCGACAATCGCGTAGGTGAGGAACTTCGCCAGCAGGCTGAGCCGAAAGTCGGAGAGCAGCAGCGGGGCAAGCAGCAACAGTAGGGCGAACAGCAGCAGCGGTACCCACGTCGAGAGCGATTGACGGAGGTTTATACGTTGTGTCGCCATACATGCTCTCCGCTAACGGGTGCGCAGCGCGGCCAAGCCCGCCGGCTTCCACTGAAGAAATGCAATGATCAGCAAGAAAACCAGCACCTTGCCCAGGGTGGCCGTGGTGCCTAGCTCAAACAGCGTGTTGAAGATGCCGATCAGCAGTGCGGCGGCGATGGTGCCGGGGAGTTGTCCCACGCCACCAAGGACCACCACCATAAAGGCGTCCACGATGTAGTAGGTGCCGAGGGCCGGGCCAATCGGGCCGATCAGGGTGAGGGCACAGCCAGCTACCCCAGCCAGACCCGCGCCCAGCCCGAAGGTCAGTGCATCCACTCGCCGGGTGGCCACGCCCAGGGTGGAGGCGATGGCTCGGTTCTGCATGGCCGCACGGATACGCCTGCCGTTTGAGGTGCGGTAGAGCAGCACGTAGATTCCGCCGATGCAGAGCAGCACCAGGCCGATGATGAAGAGCCGCTTGTAGGGCAGCATCAGCCCCGGCGCAACGACCATGGCACCGCTCAGCCAGACCGGACTAGATACCTGCACATTTGATGCGCCAAAGATCGAGCGTGCCGTTTGCTGAAAAATCAGCCCCACGCCCCAGGTTGCCAGCAAGGTATCAAGTGGCCGCCCGTAAAGAAAGCGGATCAGGCCAACTTCCAGTAGTATGCCCAGCCCTGCGGTGATCAGGAAGGCCGCCGGGATAGCCAGGATGAACCAAAGCCCCAGATCAGTGCCGCCCAGGATTGCCGCAAAATTGTGCTGAAAGAGGTAGGTGACGTAAGCCCCAGCCATAATGAACTCGCCGTGGGCCATGTTGATCACATTCATCAGGCCGAAGGAGAAGGCGAGGCCAAGCGAAATCATCAGCAGGATCGAGCCGAGGCTGAGGCCGTTGAATGCCTGGAGCAACCAGATTGTCATCGCCGCTCCTCTTCAGGTGCCTAACGCGAAAATAGCCGATAGCCGATAGCCGATAGCCGATAGCCGGGCATCAGTGGCCATTTTCATCAGGTGGTGTGTGCGAATCGCATGGTTTGCTGGTATGAGATCGGCTAAGCCGATCTCATACCAGCACGTGCTGTGCTACCGGCTGGCGCAGGGTTTCACCCGCCCAGACCCTTGGCCCAGTCGTACTGCTTCAGGTACGGATCTGGCTTCACCGGGCCGTTTGAACTGGAGATTTCCTCAATCAGCCCGTTCGGTAGGATCTTGCCGATACGCACCGTCTTCCAGGTGTGCTGGCTCACGCCGTCAACCTTCACCTTGCCCTCGGGTGCGGCGAACTCGATGGTGTCGGTCTTCGCTGCGGCCCGTACCGCCGCTACGTCCGTCGATCCGGCCTTCTCCACCAACGCCTTCCAGAGATACACCCCAAAGTAGCCCGCCTCAATCGGGTCGTCCGTCACCCGATCCACGCCATACTTGGCCTTGTAGGCGGCGACAAACTTCTCGTTCTCGGGGGTCTTGGTAGTCTGGTAGTAGTTCCAGGAAACGAGGTGACCGGCCAGGTAGTCGGCACCGATTCCGCGTACCTCTTCCTCGGCGATGCTCACCGAGAGAACCGGCAGTTTGTCGGCGGTAAAGCCAGCGTCCTTAAACTGCTTGAAGAAGGCCACGTTGCTATCGCCGTTCAGCGTGTTGAAGATCGCGTCGGGCTTGGCCTCTTGGATCTTGCTGATGATCGTGCTGAACTCGGTGCCGCCCAGGGGCACATATTCCTCACCGGCCAGCGTGCCGCCCTTCGCCGCAAGCTGGGCCTTGATGATCTTGTTGGCCGTGCGCGGGAAGACGTAGTCTGAGCCAAGCAGGTAAATCTTCTTCTTGCCCTGGCTGAGCAGGTAGTCTACCCCCGGCACAATCTGCTGGGTCGGCTCGGCCCCGGTGTAGAAGATGTTCGGCGATGACTCCAGACCCTCATACTGCACCGGGTAGAAGAGTAGGCTGTTCAGGCTCTCGAACACCGGCAGCACCGCCTTGCGACTGGCGCTCGTCCAGCAACCAAAAACCACCGCAACCTTATCCTGCTGAATGAGCTTGGTTGCTTTCTCGGTAAAGGTTGGCCAGTCACTCGCGCCATCCTCAACGACCGGCTCAATCTTCTTGCCAAGGACGCCACCTGCCGCGTTGATTTCCTCAATCGCCAGCAGGGTTGCATCCTTCACCGAAACCTCGCTGATGGACATGGTGCCGCTCAGCGAGTGCAGTACGCCAACCTTGATCGTGTCGCCGGAGGCAGACGGAACCGCCGTGGTGGCTGCCGTGGTCGCCGCCGCAGTTGCGGCCTCGGTAGCCGCTGTGGTGGCTGCCGTGGTGGCCGCTGTGGTGGCCGCTGTGGTGGCTGCTGTGGTGGCTGCCGTGGTCGCCGCTGGTGCCTTGGTCGGTGCTGCCGGAGCGCTGCCACACGCGCTAAGCAGCGCAGCGGTAATCAACAGGACAAACATCATCAGCGCAGCAAGGCGGGGAGTCTGAGCGCGGCGTGCCGCGAGAGAAAAAGGCTTCCGGTACATAAAATTCTCCCTTGTCTATTCAAACAGGAGGTATCCGCCCATACGTTCCAACGAGTGATAATCCGTGTCCTCGACCCTCCTTTCACGCGCTCAGGAATGAGTGTGGATGCGGTGGGTACAGCAAAGCGAGCAGAGGCAGACTGCTTCTTGCTACGAGAGCACGCCGCATCTGGGAGATGTTGGATAATCACTGTTCACAGACACGCCGCGCCGACGGCAGATCTGAAACAAGGGAACGTCAGTGTTGGGGTTTGCGAGACGACAGAATCTCGCACGGAGCAAAGCGGTGCTGGGGGGGCGTCATTACCACTATCGGTTGTTTGAGGGGATGAATCGAATTATACCCAACGCCGGGTAAATGTCAAACGATATAGTATAACTGTGTGAGCGGCAGGCGCTCGGCTGGCTCGCAGGTGGCCAGTTCGCCATCCACAAAGACCTCGTAGGTCTCGGGGTTTACGCGGATTTCTGGGGTGGCATTGTTACGCACCATCTGGGCTTTGCCCACGCTGCGGCAGCCGCGCACCGCCACACTGCGCCGCTGGAGGCCCAGTTTCCCGGCTACGCCCAGATCAACCGCTGCCTGCGACATAAAATTCACGCAGGTTTGTCCGATTGCCCGACCAAGGGCACCAAACATCGGGCGGTAGAAGACCGGCTGCGGTGTTGGGATGGATGCGTTCGGGTCACCCATCGCGGCCCAGGCGATCATGCCGCCCTTGATGATCATCTTGGGCTTAGCCCCGAAATAGGCCGGATCCCAGAGGACAATATCGGCCAGTTTGCCTGGCTCCAGCGATCCGACTTCGTGGGCGATTCCGTGGGCCAGGGCCGGGTTGATCGTCAGTTTGGCCAGGTAGCGCAGAATGCGGGCGTTATCGTGTTCGGGTACGTCCTCGGGCAATTTGCCGCGCTGCGTCAGCATCTTGTCGGCGGTCTGGAAGGCGCGCAGCACCACCTCGCCAACCCGCCCCATCGCCTGCGAGTCCGACGAGTACATGCTGATCACTCCCAGATCGTGCAGCACATCCTCGGCAGCAATTGTCTCCTTGCGGATGCGGCTCTCGGCGAAAGCCACATCCTCAGCGATAGCCGGGTTGAGGTGGTGGCAGACGATCAGCATGTCCAGGTGTTCCGCCAGGGTATTGACGGTGTAGGGCCGGGTGGGGTTGGTGGACGAGGGCAGAATATTGGGCAGGGCGGCGATGCGGATAATATCGGGAGCGTGGCCACCGCCGGCACCTTCGGTATGGTAGGTATGGATGGTACGCCCGTCAATCGCCGAGATCGTGTCTTCAACAAAGCCGCTCTCGTTGAGCGTATCGGTGTGGATAGCCACCTGAACATCGTACTCGTCGGCCACGCGTAGCGAACAGTCAATCACCGCCGGGGTGGTACCCCAGTCCTCGTGATCCTTCAGGCCACAGGCACCAGCCTCGACCTGCTCACGCAGCGCCTCTGGGCGCGAGCTATTGCCCTTGCCGAGCAGCCCCCAGTTAATCGGCAGACCCTCGGCAGCCTCCAGCATACGGGCAATGTTCCAGGGGCCAGGGGTGCAGGTAGTAGCGTTCGTACCATCAGCCGGGCCAGTTCCGCCGCCAATCATGGTCGTCACGCCATTTGAGAGCGCCTCGTATACCTGCTGTGGCGCGATCATATGGATGTGGCTATCAATGGCACCGGGCGTGGCGATCAGATGCTCACCGGCAATCACCTCGGTGCCGGGGCCGATCACCAGCGCTGGGTGGACGCCGTCCATCGTATCGGGGTTGCCCGCCTTACCAATACCGACGATGCGCCCGTGCCGCACACCAATATCGGCCTTGAGAACGCCAAGCACCGGATCGAGGATGATCACATTGGTGATCACCAGATCCAGCGCGCCATTGCGGCTGGTCATTGCGCTTTGGGCCATACCGTCGCGAATAGTCTTGCCACCACCAAAAACGGCCTCATCGCCGTGGGTGAGCAGGTCACGCTCAATGCCCAGGAGCAGAGTCGTATCCGCCAGGCGCACCCGGTCGCCGGTGGTGGGGCCATAGAGCGCGGCGTAGTGTCTGCGTGGAATAAAAGCCATCACGTCCCCCTTATGCGTCACCGTCCAGAAAACCTTCTTCCGCAGCGCGGCGCAGCGCCCGCCGCACCCCGGCGGTCGTCTCGGTGCTGCCCTCGGTAAGATTGTTGAATCCCACCGCACGTCGCAGCCCGCCCAGCGCCACGAGTTCGACCTCGCTGCTATCGCCCGGCTCAAAACGCACGGCAGTCCCAGCGGGAATATTCAGACGCATGCCCAGGGTCGCCGCTCGGTCGAAGGCCAGGGCACGATTCACCTCGAAGAAATGGAAGTGCGAGCCAACCTGGATCGGTCGGTCGCCCGTGTTGCGCACCGTTACCGTCGTCGTTCGCCGCCCCGCGTTCAGTTCCACCGGCTCATCGCGTAAGATGTAGCGCCCGCCATTGCCAGCCATCAAAACCTCCGATCTCGACGACAGATCGCCCGAATCCGCAATCTGCTGCATGAAGTTACAATCCACAATC
>JBAXMH010000200.1:0-8994 GCA_037134395.1 Chloroflexales bacterium | reverse complement strand
GACACCTGACACCTGACACCTGACACCTGACACCTGACACCTGACACCTTGTCTCGTATTAAAACAGTTAGGTTGCTGAGTATATCAGACAACCAAACTGTTCGGGGTAGGTGAAAGTGGAGATTTGGGATCTTTGAATTTGGATATCCCACCGTGACAGCGTAAAACGGCGCTTTTCTCACAAGGAGTGCTTGTACTCCCGGCGGCAAAAAAGGTCGCTCCGCGTGCTGTGATTGCTCAGTTTTACACGGTGTAAATCCTTGTGGGCGAGGAGGAGGTTGGTGGGCATAGTGCTCTGTATCATCAGTCCCCGGCTGGTTCTCTATCCCATTGATTGCGATCATCGTCAGCGGGCGCTGGTGTCGCATAGCCCCGCTCCGCCATCACCCTCAACAACTGGCACAAGTGTCGGCATAGAATTAGGGAAATAGGGCGTAAACCCCAGCAGCTTTAGAGACTGCTGAAAAATGTGGGCCGCCGTGGTACGATTCGCTTCAAGCAAGGAGCGCACTATGTTGAAGCCAACCTACGCATCGCTGCTGAGTGCGCAGGACCAGCAGGTGTTTGACGCCCTGGTGCCTGCCGACCATTACCTGCGTCAGGTGCTGACGGTGGTGGATTTCGAGCGATTCCGCTCGCTCATGGCCCCCTGTTATCACGCCACCGATGGCCGACCGGCCAATGACCCCGTGGTACTGTTGAAACGGTGCTATCTCCAGATGCACTACGGCCTCTCGGATCGTGCCGTAATCGCCCACGCCCAGGTGAATATCGCGTTTCGGTACGTTCTGGCCCTAGCGCTCACCGATTACGGGCACCCGACTGGCAATAGTGCCAGCCGCGATCACATCTGCATGACCAGCGAACCCGCAGCGTGTGCAAACAAACGAAGCCTGGGTCTTGCGGTTCGCCTTGGCGATACAACCGCACGATGGACAGGTACGAGAGGTATTCCGAGGATCAACCGCATGGACAGGAACGCCCGCCAGTGCGGCCTTATAGACGATAAAGGCCCGCAGTTGGGCAAACGCCCAGCTATGGAGGGTTGCGCGCTGAGACCTGCGAGCCGTTCATTGGAGGTGTTTGCGGTGCCAGCCCATCCTGTCTTGATTAAGCCAGTAGTCAACTGTCTCTGCTTTCTTCGCCGCCAACTCAATGGCGTGACCTTTGCGTTCTGTATGCATCCGGCGTGGGCCGTATGGCTTGATACCCGTAGCCTGTTCAATGACGATTGCCGCAGTAGACAAGAACGCCTCCGCCCCATACAACGCCCAACGAAGTGTGGACTTAGCAAGTATACGCTTGTTGTAGTGCAAGCTACCGTCGCCGTCGAAGGCTCCAAGCAAGAAAGGGCGATACCATTCATTGTCAAGCGAAGAAGGCCACTCCAGCGAACTGGTTTTATTTGGGACGACACCAAAACCCGAAAGATCAGCAGCCATCTGCGGTGTAGTAATTTGCAACAAGATCGCCTGTCTGCCGGGCTGCGGATGGACGGGCGACAGCGGGGCAATCCTATCGCGTACCCACTCAACCAATCCACGATCTTGCTCATGCAAGGTCAGTCGTATCTTGCCAGTGGAATCTACTGTCCCATCGGTTGCAAGCAAGCCCAAGATATAGGCTTGTTCTGCGGTGCGGATACGCGAAAAGTAGCTATGGTTGATTACCTGGGTTGCTTTTGTCCTACCACTTTCCAGCCCAAGACGGCGAACCATACCCTGGATGGACACCTTGCTGCGGTTAAGAGACAGCATCATTTCCTTGACAGACATCGTGTCGTAGTATGCCGTCAGAAATGCGATTTCCTCGTCTGTCCAGAACTGATACAGTCTCATTGGTTTTTATCCTTCGGCCTTCGCAACAATCCGTTTCGAGAGGTTGTGGTTCACCCAGGTAGCAAAGCGGTACTCCTGCCCCGCCAGCTTCTTGAGGCGTCGGCGTGCGCCGTGCGTGCGCTTCCGTTGGAGCTTCTTTCGCAGGCTCCGATGCCGGTAGCGAATGTTCGTGATCTCCTTGCCCGAGTGGATCTCCCCGTCGCTATCGACGGCACTATTCGTCACGCCCATGTCGATGCCCAGCACGCCTTCTACGTCGATAGGCTCGGGCGTTTCAACCTCACACACGGCGAACAGATACCACTCGCCGTTGACCAGGGCCAGATCCGTCTCACCACGCTGCGCATGGAGCAAGGCCCGCTGGCGCTCCCCGCACACGAACGGCATGGCCTGCCGCCCGTCCACTGTCCAGATCGAGATCTCCTGTTTGGCGCGGTTAAAGTACAGGATGCGGTCATCGTAGGCAATTGTACCCAGCGGCGCGAACGTTCGCTGTCGCGTGGTGTCGAGCTTGTAGGCGTCTGCGACTTTGGAGATGCAGCGCACCGCCATTTGGGCGGCCACCTCGAACGTCTCACGGACGGCAGCATAGCAGAGCTTATGGATGGCGAACTGGCGAAAAGTCTTGGTCTCCCAAGCAATCGTACTGATGTAGTCACACGCCTCGTTTGCCCTCACGAGGGTGCGCCGCAGCGCGTCCGATTGCTCGGGCGTGGGCTGCACCTTCAGTTGTATCATAAGTCTCATAATATGAGGATTATACGACATAGCGAACGCCCGTGCAACTCAGGGCTAAAGCCGCTGAAGCGGGGCTATCCTCCCACGGCTAAAGCTCGTGGGTTTCCGCGCCTAGACAAGGTTTCAGGTGCTAGGTTTCAGGTTTCAGGTACAGCGCATCAGAGTGCCTTATAAGTACCCAAACTGTAAAGTACCTGCGAACCTTGTCCTAAAGGTAAACCTTCTATGAAACAAACAGCTCTTGTCCTGTTTGCCCTCGTCCTCGCCCTCTCCACGCTGACTCCGTCTCCGGCAACCTTTGCCGCATCGCCCGCTATTCCCGGCGAGTTGCTGCTGCGCCTGCGACCGGGTGTGCATCTGGGGCTGAGCGGCGGTATTGTGCAGATTACTGACGGCACGGCGCTCGACCTTGGGACGATCAACCACCAGCTTGCCACTTTTGAGGCCAGTTCGGCCCAACTGATCGCCGCTGAGAGTAACATCTATCGCGTTGTCATCCGTCAGGATGTCAGCCCGGTTACCGCCGCCGCCGCCCTGATGCACGATAGCGGCGTAATCTATGCCGAGCCAAACTATCGGCGCAGCGCCCAGCGCACCCCCGACGATAGTGTGATTGGTCAGCAGTGGGGGCTGCGTAATGTGCAGGCGTTTGACGCCTGGGAGATCACGACCGGCGGGCCAATTGTCGTCGCCGTGGTGGACACGGGCGTGGATAAAGATCACCCCGACCTGCAAGGAAAGGTATTGCCAGGGTTTAATGCCTTAGCCGGGAACGGCGATACCAGCGACAATAACGGTCACGGCACAGCAGTAGCGGGTCTGATCGCGGCGAATACGAACAACGGCAGAGGTATTGCGGGCCTTTGCTGGGACTGCATGATTCTGCCGGTGAAGGTTCTCAGTAGTCGGGGTAGCGGCGATGATGCAACGGTATCTACGGGTATTCGCTGGGCCGTTGATAATGGTGCCCGGATCATCAACCTGAGCCTCGGCGGTAGCGAAGACAGCCAGACCCTGCACGATGCGGTGAACTACGCGGTGAGCAAGGGCGTCCTCGTGATTGTGGCCTCGGGCAATGATCACGAGTCCGGCAACGCCACGAGTTACCCCGCCGCCTACGATAATGTCGTCGGTGTGGGTGCCACTGGCCCCAGCGATATGATCACCGGATTCTCTAACACCGGCTCTTATGTTGACATCGCGGCCCCTGGCGTCGGTTTGTGGACGACCCTTCCGAACGGTGACTATGGCCCGCCGAACGGCACCTCGTTCTCTAGCCCCTACGTCGCTGGTGCGGCGGCCCTGATCTTCACCCTGCGGCCCGACCTGCCAGCCCAGGATGTTACCTGTATCCTGGAGGCGGGTGCTGACGATAAGGGCGCTCCCGGTCGCGATGACGAGTATGGCTGGGGCCGTCTGAATGTCTTCACGTCGCTCCAGATAGCCCAATCGTACACGGGCTGCCCGCTGAACGTTCCCGCACCCGCCCGCAGCAATGTACCGTCCGCCTTCACGCCTGTTCCCGCCGAAAGTGTTGGTCGCGACAAGGCATACTTCCCGGAGACGGGCCACAGCCTGGGGGGCGAGTTTCGCCGATTCTGGGAACGTCAAGGCGGCCTCGCGATCTTTGGCTTTCCCACCAGCGAGGAGTTCAGCGAGGCTGGTAGCAACGGGCAGACCTACACGGTGCAGTACTTTGAGCGCCACCGTTTCGAGTTTCACCCCGAGAACCTGCCACCCTACAATGTGCAACTCGCCCGTATCGGCGACGACATCCTGCATGCTCAGGGACGCGATTGGTTCACCTTCGCGAAGACGGGGCCGCAACGGGGTTGTCTTTCCTTTGAACAGACCGGACAGGCGATCTGTGAACCTTTCCTGAGCTACTGGCGCAGCAACGGGCTGGAGTTTGATGGCCGACGGGGCAAAAGCTACGCTGAAAGTTTAGCTCTGTTCGGGCAGCCGCTCTCGCCGCCACAGCGCGAGGAGGTGGAGCCGGGAGTGTTCATAACGGTGCAATGGTTCGAGCGCGCCCGCTTCGAGGATCATGGCTCTGGGAGCGTGCTGCTCGGCCTTCTCGGCAATGAGCTTGTGCGCGCCCGCAGTGGGAAGTAACCGAGTGGTTGTGTCGTAAGTGTTTCGCGCTGTGGGCAGATTTTTGTTGAGATCACAACGAGTGTTTCTCCTCAATAGATTCGTAGCGTATGCGATCAAGATCCGCATCGCTTAGGGAAGCGGATCTTTTTAATTATTCCACTGCGGGTGATCTGTCACGCTTCGCTTCGCTCAGCGTCCCGGCGATAATAATGCATACCGGGACGCTTCGCTTCGCTCAGTGTGACATATGTGACAGGGTGACTTTTGCTCTATTGCGTTTTTACACATCCAGCACACACAGGCTACGGCGATAGTCGAGGGTGAAACGGGCGAAGCGTGAGAGCAGACGATTACCGATATTCACCCGCCCAGCCCGCCCAAGGTCGCCAGGGCCACCGAGGGGTGCATCAATCTCGATGTCGCGCAGGGCGAAGGGGCCGACGTGCAGATCAACCAGGGCACCTGTAAGCACCGCTGTGTCGCTCGTAAAACCCTGCCCATGACCCGCACTGGCCCGGTCGGCATCGCGATAGATCCCAACCTGGGCGACCATGTCGCGCCCAAGGGTGAGGCCGCTATTTGAACCCGTATCAATCGTGGCCAAAGGGAGATCAATGCCACCATCCGCATGCGCCACCCGCAGGTCGGCCAAAGCCGGGAAGTGGTTGACGAAGCGCAGGGGCAGGGTCACGCCAGAGGGGCCGCACGGCAGAGGATCGATATCGGGGTGACGCAGGTGTAGGCAACGGCTGGCGTAACTGACGCTCAACGTCAAGCTGGACAATACGTTGTAACCCAGGACAAGATCGATTTTAAAGGGTGCCCGGCTCAGGTCTACTGCAACCGTATAAAGGTCGCGCAGCGTCAGATCGCCCAGCCGCAGCCAGGGCAGCACCGTCTCGGTAAAAGGGACACTATCGCTGGCAGCATCAGAGCCAAGGGCGAAGTCGCCAATGCGTAGGCCCAGGCGGCGAGCCAGGCCAAGATCAATCGCTGACGGGTCGGTGCCCGTATCAAGCAACACCGTCAGCGGGTGACCACCGGGACCTGCGGCTACGCAGCGTAGCACCTGGGGCGCAAAGAGCAACGGCAGGGTGGCCTCGCCACTGGCTGGAAAGATCATTCTGGTGCAGTCGTCCAACATGAACGCATGATACCACACCAACCATGGCGGGTGCCCAACATGACAGGGCTGATGCAAACGCTCATCTGTAGTCAGTGTGCAAAACTGAACATTCGTGCGCGTGCCTCTACGACCCTCTGTGGCTTCAGGAACGACCGAACGCGCGGTCGTCGTGTACGCACGTTGCACACAAGCTACACATGAGCGTGACGATCCTCTTTGATATGCTGGCGCGACCCTGGTGGTTAGTTGCGGCGTTCGTGGCCCAGGCGGTATTGAGTCTGGCGCAGTGGGGCGCACGGCACCGCGCCGCACGGGATGCCCGATGGTGGGGATTGTTTGCCGGAGCGTTGCTTATCTCGGCAGGGATGAACTGGGTTGCGTTCGCTCCTCACCTGTTGGCGTGGGGCTGGCCCCTTATCCCTGTTGCCCTGACGGTCATTGGCGGTGACGCTCTGGCCGAGATCTTGGTTATTTCGTAGAGGGGGCGGCGATGTCGGGTGATGCGTGGCTGGCGACGATCTGGATCTATCTGGTGGCCTTTGGAGCGGCGGGTGTTCTCTGGTTTCGCGCCGTGCGGCCCATCCTGGAAGCTCTCGGCTGGATTGCGCCATACACGGGTGATGATGATTATGTCACGCCGACGCCCTCCACACCTCGGGCCGCGTCACCGTTCGACACGAACGAACCGGCGAACGAACCGCCAAACGAATGGTTCCAACCCGTTCTAATGCCGAACGGCGATAGTTCGGTATTTCCCGACTCGTTCGCTCTTCTCGCGGTGCTGGTAGAGGCCGAGGCGCTGTCGGTGACGCGAGCGTATGAACTGCTGGGGGTCTCGCGGGGGAGCTCCGCCGCATACAAGGAGGCCCAACAACGTCTCGCGGCAGCTCGCCTCAAGGTAAGCGGAAACTCTCAATTCTTGGAGCTAGACAACGAGCGCAAACCCACCGGGCGGATCGTGGGTCGGAAAAAGTCATAGGACAGACAGATAGGGAAGCACGATGAACCTGACAGCGGTGTTTGAACAGGTGGAAGGCGGGTACGTGGCCTGGATCGAAGAGATGGAGGGCGTTGCTACCCAGGGCGCAACCATCGTTGCCAACCTCCCCCCGCAAGCGGGGGGAACATACGTTGCCAACCTCCCCCCGCAAGCGGGGGGATTGAGGGGGGTGATCGGCGGGAGTCTTTCTGCAAGGATAGTTACAACTGTAGTAATAGCCGATAACCGATAGTCGGGCATGAGCAGCCATTTTCGTCGTGGCGGTGTGCACCCCGCGCCTGCGTAATCTTTCACCGCGCCCGCGTAATCTTTCACCGCGCCCGCGTAATCTTTCACCACGCCCGCGTAATCCCTTTCACACAAGGCGTAAGGGCGCAGCAGCACCTCATACATCCCCACCCCTGACTCATCCGGGGCTGCTGCGCCCCTACCCCTTCCCCCTACTCCTCTTCGTCGTCGGCCTGGTCGTTCTCGACCACAGGCACAGCAGCACCCTGCCCCGCCGCACGCTCCAGGTTCAGCGCCAGCAACTGGGCCAGGATCGCGTCGTCGCTCAGGTCGCTGGGCCAGCCGTAGGCCGTGAAGACCGCCGCGTCGAGCGTGCGATGGGCCACACTCAGCCAGTCGGGGCGCTGGTTGTAGAGGTTAGTGAGGGTGCGCTTTTTCAGTTCGGCAGCGCTCAACCCTGGCTCGTTCAGCCACGCATCGCGGAGGTGTACGAGATCGCGGGCGGCATCGGCAATGGCCTTGACCCGAGGGTCGGCATCCTCATGTGGCTCCGTGCCGGGAGACCAGGGGAAGGGGTAGGTCTCGAAGGTGGTTGAGGGTGTGTAACGGGGAGTTTCCCCCAACGATGTACCGAGACGTAGTGCCCATAGTTCGTGTAGTTTCGTGTGCAGCACGCCGAAAAAGTAGTCGTCGTCACGGGCAAAAACAATTAACTGGTGATCGGGCAGTGTTGGTGGTTGCAGCCACGCAAAGATACGATGCTTCGTTAGATTCGGTGTTCCGATATATCGCTTGAGTGGCTTTATTGCTGCACGCAAGGCCGTCCTTGGTTCAACATGAATCCACCAACGATCTCGATATGTGGCACGGTTATTCTTCAGTCGCTCAGGCTTCACTGTGCGCTCAACATGGGCAAATGGAAGTTCGTACAGTGCCGCGTCAGACTTGGACATATCAACACCGAAATCAATGATAAACATACCTCGTGGCTGACGAGTAATATCAAGACCATTCACCCAAGGAACGACCACATCAGTGTTTGGGCGACCATTCGGATTTAATGGCGCACCGATCATTAACGCAGAATGCTCTGGTGTAAGGTCAAACGCCCCTCCCTTCGTGTCGCCCATAAAAGCAATTCGGCTATTCTCAGGAAGACGCTTCGCCTTTGTCAGGTCGATATTACTAGTAAGATCCGAGTTAATACACTGAACCACAGTCCCATCAAGTTTGCGTACAGTCTCGCTGCCTGCATCAAAGCAAACCATTGAGACGCGCACTGATGCGTCGTCAAGTATCCACTCACGATCTGACCAGGCCATAAAAATGTCACCGACCTGCTTAATTCGATCAAGTACCTTGCGGTTCGCGCCACCTCGAATTGAGCTTGTTGCTAGTAGTCCAACGCGCTCTACACCTCCAAGCTCAATTATCGCCCGCGCTCGCTCAAACCAGTAAAGCACAAGGTCAGACTCACGAGGGACACGCTTATCGTACAGTGTGAAAATAGCATCTACGTAGTGACTACCCATCTCAGCACGGAGTCGCTTCCCTCCCAAAAACGGCGGATTGCCAATAATCACATCCGCCTCGGGCCATTCCGGCTCAACCGGCTGCCCATCCGCGTCGAAGGCAAGGATCGCATCTTTGCACTCAATCGAGTGGAGCGTCTGCAAGATCGGCTCAATCGGCTGTCCCTCCAGCCACCCGTTCAGGCGTAGCCATTGGAGATAACCGATCCACACCACCACCTGCGCCAGTTCGGCGGCAAAGGGGTTCTTCTCGATGCCGTGGAGCTGTAAGGGCGTCACGCCCAACTCGGGCTGAGTCAACTCAAGTCCACCGGCGTAGCGCCAGACCTCTTGTTCGAGATCTTTGAGCTGGTGCAGAGCCACATAGAGGAAGTTCCCGCTCCCGCAAGCTGGGTCAAGCACCCGCACCTTCGAGAGCGTGTCCATAAAGTCAAA
>JBAXMH010000199.1:0-9008 GCA_037134395.1 Chloroflexales bacterium | reverse complement strand
CCCTCAGCCCTCAGCCCTCAGCCCTCAGCCCTCAGCCTTGAGGAGCTTGAGCGGGCGGGCCTGTTTTTGATGCCGCTTGACCAGGAGCGCCGCTGGTATCGCTACCACGCTCTCTTCGCTGAGTTTCTGCGCGAGCGGCTGCGCCGCGATGAACCGCAGCGTGAGCCGCAAATGCACCAGCGCGCTGCTGATTGGTATGCCGCCGCCGGTATGCCTGCCGAGGCCGTCAGTCACCTGCTAGCCGCTGGCGACTACCTGCGCGCTGCGGTTTTGATTGAGCAGGAAGGGCGTCCGCTTCTGCTGCGCAGTGAGATTGCCACGGTACTCGGCTGGCTACGCGCTTTGCCGGAGGATCTGGCTCGCGCCCGCCCTGGTATTTGCCTGATCGAGGCGTGGGCGCGGGCCGTCTCTGGCCAGTTTGAGGCGGTTGATGCCCCGCTTGATCACGTTGCACAGATTCTTGCCGCATGTGATGGCGACCCCGACACACCTAGTGCGCAGACGGCACCCTTCACGCCACGAAACCTGCGCAGCGAGGTGCTGGCCGTCCGCGCTACGGTGGCCGGGTTGCGCCGCGATGCGATGCGGACGGTGGAACTGGCCTGCGCTGCCCTGGCCGAACTGCCCACCGATAGCGTAATCGTGCGTAGCGTGGTCTCCCTGATGCTCGGCAGTTCGGCCTATATCAGCGGCGATATGGCTGCTGCCGAGACGGCCCTGAATGAGGCTGCGCACGCCGGACAGGTTGCGGGGATGCCGATCATCGCCATCTTCGCGTTGCGCCAGCTTGGCGAACTCCACGCACGTATCGGCCAACTCCATCGCGCTGCGCAGACCTTCCAGTCGGCCATTGATCTCGGTGCCCGCCTCTACCCGGCCAGCGATCCGCTTGCCGGTCGTCTGGTGCCGGTTGCTGGTGCGGCGTATATGGGCATGGGGCTGCTGTATTACGAATGGAACAACCTGAATGCGGCCGAGATGCTCCTTGCCGACAGCCTACGCCTCGGTCGCCAGGGGGCGAATGTGGAAATTCTGCTGATGGCGCCGATCGGCATGGCCCGGATTCAACAAGCCAAAGGTGATCGAGACGCAGCGCGGGCCACGATGGCGTCGGCCCTGGCCTTCGCTCACTCCACAGGTGTGCCGCGTCTGGCCGACTGGCTCGGTGCTGAGCATGCCCGCCTATCCTTGTGCATGGGCGACATTGCCACTGCGACGGCCTGGGATCAAGGCCGACGGCTCCAGATTGACGCGCCTCTGAGCTACCTTGAAGAGATTGACTACCTAGCACTGGCGCATCTGCGCTTGGCCCAGGATCGGCCTGCCGAGGCCCGTCATCTGCTCGGGCGTCTGCGCACCCTTGCCGCCGCCGAGGGCCGTCACGGCTCGCTGATTGAGATTGACGCTCTGGCGGCCCTGGCCACCTCCGCCGTCGGCGATCCACCTACCGCTCGATCTACCCTGCTCCGTGCCTTGGCCCTCGCCGAGCCAGAAGGCTACCTACGGATTTTCGCCGATATGGGCGAGCCAATGCGTGCGCTCCTCGGCGATTGTCGCCTCGCCCTGGCCCCGCGTGCCGATCCGCCATCCCGTCAGACTCTCGTCTCCATTGATCGCATCCTGGCCCTATTCACCGCCGCCCCCGTTCGTCTGCCCGTCATCCCCGCCGCAGCGCTGATCGAACCGCTCTCTTCACGTGAGCTTGAGGTGCTGGCCCTGGTGGCCGCTGGCCTCTCCAACCAAGACATCGCCAGTCGTCTGATCGTCAGCATCAGCACGGTCAAAAAGCATATCAACAATATCTACGGCAAACTCGATGTACTCAGTCGCACCCAGGCCATCAAGCGAGCCAGGGAACTTGGGCTGATTGTCTGAGGTAAAAATAGGCAGATGTCGGGTAGGGGCGCGTCGCGACGCGCCCCTACGATCCATTTTCATCTGAGGTGCTTAGTATGGAGTTGAGCCAACTCAAGGCGGCGGCGCAGCGCGAGATTGACCAACTGGCTGATCTGCTGATCGCGACAAGCGACTGGATGGCGGATAACCCCGAGATTGGCCTTCAGGAGTACCGCGCATCGGCGCGCCTGTGCGACATTCTGGGCGAGTTTGGGGCCGACATTGAGCGCGGGATCGCGGGCATGCCCACGGCATTTGCCGCACGCCTCCCTGGCGGTGCGTCCGGCGCGCAGGTGGCTATTGTGGCGGAGTACGATGCCTTGCCGGAGGTGGGACACGGCTGCGGGCATAATATTATTGCTACGGCGGCTCTCGGTGCCAGCATCGCCTTGGCCCAGATTGGCGAACACCTGCCCGGTTCCGTGTCGCTGATCGGCACACCTGCCGAGGAGTCAACGGTGCCGAACGCGGGCGGGAAGATCCCGATCCTACGTCACGGCTACTTTCAGGGGATGGACGCGGCGATCATGATTCACCCGCTCGCCGAGGATGGCGTGGCGTTGGAGAGTTCGCTGGTGGCCCACGGACTCGACTTCAGCTTTCACGGACACTCGGCCCACGCGGCAGCCAACCCGCACGAGGGCATCAACGCCCTCGATGCGGTTATCATTATGTTCAGTAGCATTGGCCTGCTACGTCAGCAGGTTCGCCCCGATGCCCGCATTCACGGAATCATTACCCACGGCGGTACGGCTCCCAACGTGATCCCCGACTATACCGCCTGCCGCTTCCGCGTGCGCGCCGCCGATCCGGCCTACGCCCGCGATCTTGTCCAGCGGGTGGTAACTTGCGCTGAGGCCGGGGCGATGGCCAGCGGGGCGCGTATGGAGTGGCACGAGTATATGCCGCCCTACCTAAACATGATTCCGAGCCACAGCATCGGCGCGGTCGTTAAGGCAAACATGGCGGCACTCGGGCGTCCGATTGTTGAACGCAAAGATCATGACAGCGGCGGTGGCTCCACCGACTTCGGCAACGTGAGCCACCACATCCCGGTCTCGTGCGCCTATCTGAAGATCTGCGAGCCGGAGGCGGGCTGGCATACCCGCGAGGTCGCCAACGCCACCCGCAGCGCGGCTGGCCACGCCGCAATTCTGGACGGGGCCAAGGTTCTGGCGATGACCGCCCTTGATATTCTCTTCGATGCATCTCTCCGCGAGCGCGCCGCCAAGGAACATGCCGAGGCAATGACGAATGATGACGAGTAGAGACTATTCTCGCTTTCGGCGTCCGCTGACCTGGGTGTAGATGGCCTCAATCTTGCGGGCCGATAGCTCCCAGGAAAGCTCGGCCACGGCGCGGGCGCGGCCCTCGGCACCGATTCGCGTGGCCAGGGCGCGATCCTCCAGGGCCAGTTCCAGCTTCTCGGCCAGATCCTCGACGCTGCCGAGGTGAGCGTAGATCCCGCTCGTCCCCAAAATCTCGCGGCTGACCGGCGTCTCGAAGGCCACCACCGGCAGCCCCATCGCCATGTAATTGCTGATCTTGCCGTTACCCTCCGTGAGACTCATCTTTGGGGCCACGGCCACATCGCCAAGAGCCAGGTAGCTGTGCAGGTCGCGGTAGATGATTCGGCCCGGCAGAGTCACATGGTCGTCAATGCCGAGAGATGCGGCGTAGGCGCGGTAGCTGTGGGGGTCGGGGTGGCCCATGATCAAAAAGTGTACATCTGGGTGACGGCGGATGAGGATCTGGGCCGCCTCGATCAGCACATTGGTGCCCTGGTAGGGGGCGAGCAACCCGATGTAGGCCACAATCCGTCGTCCTGCAGGGATGCCGAGCTGGGCGCACAGCTCGGCCCGCTGGGCCGTCCATGCGGGCGAGCCATCGAAGGGCCGGAAGCGATCCGTGTCCACACTGTCGGTTACGGTGTAGAGTCGGTCGGGGTGGGCCGCGCCGTCGCGGCGCAGCAACTCAGCCGCGTTGTGGGTACTTGTCACCACCGCATCAGCCTGGTGGTTCAGGAATCGCTCCAGACGAACCAGGGGCATGTAGAACGGGCTGGATGCCGTCACAAAGCCATGATCAAGCATTTCGCTGGTCATGCTGCCCTGGTAGTCGAGAATGAGTGGTGCGCCAAGCAGTCGCTTCAGCGGCAGCCCAATCGCGGCGGCCTCGTGGGTGTGGGCGTGGATAATCGTCGGGCGCTCGTGGAGGGCTACCCGCAGCGCACGCCAGCCCAGACCCACATCCAGGTAGAGCTTGTGGCGCGAGGAGCCGACCACGGCACGCTTAATCCAGGGCACATCCCAGGAGCGGCGGATGTCAATCCCCGGCATATTGTCGCCGTTATGGTACGTTGCCAGCACCAGGCGGTGGCCGAGCTTTTGGATGGCCCGCGCCTCTTCCCAGATCCGCACATGGTTGCCGTAGTCTGAGAAGAAGCTCGTCGAGGCCAGCATGAGGATAGTATGAGAGATCGCGCCGCTGTTGTTCATCGGTGCGCGTGGATAGTCAGGGTTCGGTCGAGCGCGGTACGCAGATCCTTGAAGGTGAGGACATCGCCAAGGTCAACTCCGAGGCCGACGAGGGACTGAGCCACCTCGGGACGAATGCCGACCAGGGCCGCGCTACAGCCAAGAAGGCGGGCGGCCTGCACCGCATTGACGATGCCCTGGGCGATCTCGCCATCAATCACCGCTACGCCGGTGATGTCAATCAGCAATCGGCTCGCGTGAGTCTGCTCAATGGCGTGCAGGGCACGATCCTGGAAGTCGAGCAGACGCTCAGCATCGAGTGTGCCGATAAGGGGCATCACCAAGGTACTGGCTCCCACCGGTAGCACGGGGATACTCAGTTCTCTAATGACCTCACGCTGGCGGGCGTTCTCGCTGATCAGCAGTGCCTGGGCGGCAGCCCGGTCGCGCACCTCGGCCAGGGCCGACTGAAGCTCGGTGTTACGTACCGCAATGCTCTCGCGCTGCGCGGAGAGGCTCTGGGCCATCTGGTTAAACTCGCTCTGGAGCGAGCCAATCTCATTGCGAACAGTCACGTCAACGCGCTGCGTGAGGTCGCCGTCGCTGATCAGCCGGGAGGCCACCGCGAGGGATTGAATGGGATCGGTGATCCAGCGCACCGCGATCACCCCGATAACTGTGGCAACCAGGGCACTGACCAGCAGCAGAGCCGCGATGGTGATGATCTGGGTGTACGCGGGAGTCAGAGCTTCAACGACGGGGATCTCGCCAATGATGAGGATTGACGTGTCGCCCAAGACGAGGGGCGCGTGAGTGAGCAGGGCACTGCCTCCCTTTGCGCCGGGGTGAACACCATCGCCTGTGGTCAGGTGGCCGATCGTCATCCCAACCATCTCCGGATCACGATTGGCGACCATGAGTCCCTCGGTGGTGATGATCTCGACCGCACCCTTTTCGCCAAACTGAATGTTGGCCACGGTATCGAAGATCTGACGCAACCGTACCTGAACGATCAGCACGCCAATCGGCTTGCCAACGCCCGAGTCAATCATCGGAACTGCCAGAGGCAACAGCGGCTCTTTCGTGACGGGACTCAGATACACGGCACCATACCAGGGCTTGTTCTGCTCAATCGTCTTCAGGAAGGCGTCATCGCTTGCGCGATCGAGCAGTTGTTCGGGCGGCACGATACCCAGGCGTGATGCGCGGACGATTTCCTTCCCGTTAGCATCGAGCAGCGCCAGATCATCAAAAATATTACGATAGAACAACGCCTGAGTCAGCACTTCCTCCTGCCGTCCCTTCGTGGCTCCGACGAAGTTGGGCGTCTGCACGATCAGGCGGGCCTCGCTCGCCGCTGTGTCAATAAAGGTACTCAGTTGCACGACCGCCTGCCCCGTAACGGTGCGCTGAAATTCGAGGGCGTGCTCTTGTTCGCGGATATATGCACTCCACGAGAAAATGCCGCCCACAATCAGCAGGGGCAGCAATGACAGCGAGAGCAGCAGCGTTAGCCAAGTTGTGCGGATACTTCGACTCAAAATAGACTCCTGGGTAGCGAGGTGTGAAGCGTGAGGACATACGCCTCACGCCTCACACATCACATCATTTCCCGCCGTATTTCTGATAGATTGCGGCGGCGTTCGCGCTCGTCACCTCTTCGGTCTCCAGCACAATCTCTTTTGGCGGGGTGGCCTTTGTCTCTAAGATTTTGACCGCCCACTCGATGGCCTGAGTGCCGCCGGTAGGGTAGACGTAGGTCACATTGAGGCGGTTCTTCAGCACCGACTGGATGCCGCCGTCGGGCGTGGGGAGGGCATCAATGCCAAGTACCAGAGTCTTGCCAAGGTCGCGGGTGATATTCTTGGCAGCGGTGATCGCCGCTTCGCCCATGGGGTCGTTGTGACCATAAATAACATCAACGGCGGCGTTTGCCTTGAGCATCGCCTCAGCCAAGGGCACCGCCTTGTCATAAACCCAATCGGCGTTCTGGCTGGCAATAATCTTGACATCCGGGTTGGCGGCGATGCCCTCGCGGAATCCGTCGCCGCGCTCAAGGGCCGGGGTTGACCCTTCCAGGCCGCGTAGCTCGATCACGTTGCACGGCGCGTGCTTCTGCTCTTTGCACCAGGTGGCCACATACTCGCCCGCCTTGCGCCCGATCAGCTTATTATCGGCTCCGATCCAGAGCGTGTACTTGTCGCCGTTGACCTTGCGGTCGAGGACGATCACCGGGATGCCTTTGTCGTAGGCTTTGGCAACCACGTTGGTGAGCGGGGTCGCTTCGTTGGGCGAGATGATCAACAGATCCACACCGCTGCTGATAAACTGCTCAACATCGGTGACCTGCTGGGCATTGTTTTGCTTGGCGTCCGTAAACGTAACCTCTAGTTCGGGGTGCTGAGCGGCAGCGGCGGCGATCTGAGCGTTCATTGCGGTGCGCCAGGGTTCGGCGTTGTTGGCCTGTGACATGCCGATGCGGAACTTTTTTGCCCCTGCAGCGGGGGCGTTACCGGGGGGAGGCTGCTGGGTGCTTCCACAGGCGACGAGGGCGGCGGACAGGAGGATCAGTGCGAGGTGGACCAGACGACGGTGAGGCATAACCTGCTCCTTGCTGATAGTGCCGTGCTTCCCGTACCAGGTAAGTATCGTTAGCTCCCATTCTAAGGCATATTTCAGATTGCAGATTTTAGATTGCAGATTTACCACAACAGGAGGCGGTACACGAGCCCTGGGATCACATCGCATACCGGCGGTATAATGTGCCGCAAGAGACGACTGAAATCTGAGGGGATCCCGATGTCCACTGCTCGTACACCTCGCTCGCACGCACTACCACTGATCGCACTGCTGCTACTTATCTCCCTGGCCGCCTGTGGCTCGCCTGCGCCCATACCCACCCCCAAGCCTACCGCTGTGAACGATACGATGGTGCCGGTACTCGCCGTCTCAGAACTCACGGTTGGCTCAAACCGGATTGCTCTGGGAGTCATTCAGGGCAATACGCCACTGAATAAGCCCGATCTGAAGCTTGGCCTGCGCTTCTTCTACCTGGATGGGGGTGAGAATACGAAGGTGCAAAGCGAGAGTTCGGCAGTCTACCGGGGCCAGGGGCTGCCATTCGGCCTGTATGTGGCCTACGCCACTTTTGATAAGCCCGGCAACTGGAGTGTTACGATCAGCATCCCGAAAGAGAGCGGCCCACCGCAGATCGCCACTCTGCGCATCAGCGTGCAGGCGATCTCACACCTCCCCGCCAAGGGTACGGCAGCTATCCCCAGCAAGAACCTGACGGTGCGCGATAACGCGGATCTGACCAAGATCACCTCGGATACCAAACCCGACCCCGACTTCTACCAGATGACCATCGCTGAGGCGATAGCGACCAAAAAGCCCTTTGTGATCGGATTTCTCACCCCTGGATATTGCCAAACAGCGGTGTGTGCGCCGAACCTAGCGGTACTCAAGAAGCTGAAGGATGTGTACAAAGGCAAGCTCAACTTCATCCATGTGGAAGTCTACCCCTACCCCTTCGGCGAGTCATTTCAGCAGCAGAAGCGCGTCCCACCAATGGTTGAGTGGGGGCTGGTCACCGAGCCGTGGACCTTCTTGGTGGGTGCAGATGGGCTGATCCAGTATCGCTACGAGGGCGGAATCACGCTTGAAGAGATGGAACCAGCTCTGGCCCAGTTGGCCGCAGGCCAGCCGGTGACGCCGCTGCTGGGCAAGTAGATTCGCACTACCGCAGAAGTACGGAGCGAACATTCCTGTCCGCGATCCTTCTCACTTTTTGCGCCTTTGCGTCAAACCATACGCTCGGTTGACGCAAAGGCGCAAAGGCGCAAAGGATCTCGCTTCACTCAGTCTGACAGCGGTACGTATGCGATACTGCGTGGTTTCCTCTCACGAATGTTCCTCGCGGTCGTGGAGCATATCCTCAGGGTGCTGGCGGATCTCCAGGCTACGTGCCTCGATCTCACGGCGCAGCTCGCGCCGAAGTTGCGCGGCGGCCCAACGCCGGTGTTGCTCGGACGTTTGCACCGCTAAGGGCGTCACTCGTCGTGCTTGCCCATTATCATCCATAGCAATCATCGTGAAGTAGCAGGTGATAACGTGGCGCTCGACCCGACTGACAATCTCCTCGGCTGTGACGCGAATTCCTACCTCCATCGAACTGGCCCCGGTGTAGTTCACCGATGCCTGAAAGGTGACCAACTCACCGACATGGATGCGCTCGCGGAAGATTACTTGGTCAACTGATCCGGTAACAACGTAGCCGCCCGAGTAGCGCGAGGCACATGCATAGGCCACCTGATCGAGCAGTTTAAGGACGTGACCCCCATGCACGTTGCCGGAAAAGTTGGCCGTGTCAGGAGTCATCAGCACACTCATCTCAAGACGACGATGTTCCATCGGTTACTTCCTTGTTTCCGCATACACACCGTCCGTCACCGTCGCCCCGTCTGGGAAGGGCGAATGTTCGGCGAAGGACTGGGCTTCATCCAGTTCCGTTTCGATATGGGCGAGCAATGTGGATAGGCCGACATCGTCGAGCAGGCCGATGCCGCGCATGTGCTCTTCCAGAATCATGATCGGGTCGCGCTGCGCCCAATCGGCGAGCAGATCCTTGGGGAC
>JBAXMH010000198.1:0-9040 GCA_037134395.1 Chloroflexales bacterium | reverse complement strand
TGGCTGATCATCTTCGACCAGCGCCGTGGTCAGCCGCCCATCGCGGAGCGCACCCAGACAGAGGGAGCAGTCACGGCGAGCGGGCGGATCATCACGGTCATTCGGGCGTAGTCCCGGCGAGGATACGATGATGGTGGCTCTTTCACTTTCTCTCCCAATCACATCGTAGCCTCCAGTGGCCATGCTATAATCCGGGGCGAATGATCTCTTCATAAGGAGTTAGTTGTGCCGAGCTGGAACGACCTGGGCACGGCCTTTAGCACGCTGAGCGAGATTGATGTCACGGCGATCCGTGATGAGAGCGAGCGCCCCGTCACTATCGCATGCCTGGGCGAGCAACCGGCCCTGTCTATGGCTGTTGGCTTGCTGAATACGGGCGATAGTCAGCGCTACGGCCCGGTTGGCTTCAATCCGCTGCTGATCGCGACCCTCAGTGATGTGCGTCGCGGTGGCCTTGCCGACGATCTCGGCGAATCGTTGCGCCACGCGGATCTGCTGCTGATAGTGCTTGATGGACGTGAACCTGTCTCCGTGCGGGTGGCCGCTGCCCTGCGCGATCTGGCCGCCTTGGCCATGCCGACGGTGATTGTCCTTGGGTACACGAATACGCCGCCGATACCTGCTGGCGATACCCGCCGTACTTTTACCTACGCGCACGTGGTAGCCCTGCCTGACCCTGGTGCGTCCCATGCGTCGGATATACTGGCCGAAGCGATCTTTGATCGGCTTCCCGACGATCTGCACATGTCCGCCGCCCGGCGTCTGCCCGGCCTGCGGGCCACCTACGCGCTCCAGTTGATCAACGCTACGTCGTTTACTAATGCCTCGTACGCCCTGGCATCGGCCCTACCCGAGCAGATCCCGATCTTCAGCATTCCCTTCGCCGCCGCTGACATCCTGGTGCTGACCAAAAACCAGGCTATGCTTGTCTATAAGCTGGCCCTGGCCCACGGTGCACCGTCCGAGTTTCAGGCCCGTATCCGCGAGGTGCTACCCGTCCTCGGTGGAGCCTTCGTCTGGCGGCAGCTTGCCCGCACTCTGGTTGGCCTCATCCCGATCTGGGGGATTGTACCTAAGGTGTCTATTGCCTACGCGGGCACCTACTCAGCGGGCATGATCGCATGGCGCTGGTTCGCCCACGGCGAGCTCATCTCGGGTTCTCGCCTGAAGGAAATCACCAATGAGGCGCTGAGCATTGGTCGCCAGCGGGCCACCGCCCTAGTCGAGTCGGCGTTGGAGCGCGGAACTGTCGAGGGCAGCGTATGGGGTCGGATCATCCGTCTTATTCGCCGCTTCCTATCCAGTCGGTTCATCTATCGTGTTCGCCGCTTCCTGTCCGGCGGTAAAGGTGGGACAGAGGAGCGATAATTTTTATGGATCGTTTTGTGATCGAGGGCGGCCACCGTCTGAGCGGTGCGATCTCGCCGTCGGGCAATAAGAATGCGGCCCTGCCCCTGCTCGCTGTCGTTCTGCTCACCGATGAACGCCTTGTGCTGCGCAATGTGCCCGACATTGGCGACGTGCGGATTAAGCTGTCGCTCTTGGAGCAGTTGGGCGTGAGTGTCGAGCGGCTTGGTCCGAACACCTTCTCTCTGCGCGCCGTCGCGATCCCCACCACCGACCCCGACATTGCTCTGGCTCGGCGCATCCGCACCTCGCCTCTGCTCGCCGGACCGCTGCTGGCTCGTCGAGGCTACGTCACGCTGCCGCGTCCCGGTGGCGACTCGATAGGCCGTCGTCGCCTCGATACGCACTTTCTGGCCCTGAACGCCCTCGGTGCCGCGATTGAGGTTACGCCCACCAGCTACATCTTTAGCACTGATGGGCTGCGCGGCGCGGATATTTTTCTTGATGAGATGAGTGTGACGGGCACCGAACAGGCGGTGCTGGCAGCGGTATTGGCAACGGGACATACCACCATCGGTAACGCCGCTTCGGAGCCGCATGTGCAGGATCTCTGTCGCTGCCTCCATCAAATGGGCGCACGGATCAGCGGGATCGGCACAAACCTGCTAGAAATTGACGGGGTTTCTCGTCTCAGTGGCACCGACTTCACGGTTGGCCCTGACTTTATGGAGGTTGGCTCGCTGATCGGCCTGGCCGCCGTCACCGGCAGTACGCTGCGGCTGGTGGGTGCCCGGCCCCGCGATCACCGTATGAGCCGGATCGCCTTTGGGCGACTTGGTGTCACATGGTTCGATGATGGCGATGATATTGTGGTACCCGGCGACCAGGATCTGGTGGTGAATCACGATATCCACGGGGCCATCCCGAAGATCGACTCGGCACCCTGGCCCGGATTTAACCCTGATCTGATCAGCACGGCCATGGTGGTGGCGACGCAGGCCCGAGGCACGGTGCTTATCCACGAGAAGATGTTTGAGAGCCGACTCTTCTTCGCTGACCGGCTGATCGGCATGGGCGCACGGATCGTGCTTTGCGACCCGCACCGGGCGGTGGTAGTTGGCCCCGCGCAGCTCTACGGTGAGCCTGATGGTATGCCGAGCCCCGACATCCGCGCCGGTATGGCCCTGCTCACGGCGGCGCTCTGCGCCAAGGGCAAAAGCGTGATCTACAACATCGGCCAGATTGATCGCGGCTACGAGCGGATTGACGAGCGGCTGAGCGCCCTGGGTGCCCGGATCGAGCGGGCGCATTAGCGGGAGGCAGGAGGCTTCTGAAACAGAGACAGTCGGGTGAAATGACCAGCAAAGCTGGTCATTTCACCCGACTGTCTCTGTTTTTTAGGGCGATAGCCCTGCCTATTGCTTATCTTTGTCCAGGGGCGTGGTCTCGCCCGTTGTCGGCGAGTCATCGCTGGGGTGCTGGAGGCGGGTGACAAAGGCGGCCATCTGGTCGTTGAGTTGCGAGATACCGCGAGTGAACGCCTCCTGGAAGTCCTTGGCGCTCTGACTCTGCTGAGCCTGGCTAATAGCCTGCTGACCACGCTCGGCGAGACTCTTGATCCGCTCGTCCTCTTGGATGCTCCTGAGGGCCGACTGCATCTGGGTGCCGATCTCCTTCATCCCCGCCGCGATGTCGCGCTGGAGCTGCTGGGCTCGCTCTGTCTCCAGGGCGCTGCGGACGGCTTGCTCGATCTGCTGTCCAAGTTCGCGTAGCTCTCCGGCAATATCGCTATGGGGCTGATTCGTGCTGTCCTTGTCTTCGGGCTGGCTCACGGGATATCTCCTTCTCGTAGGGAGCGCAGTAGACTGCGCTCGTGTCTATATAGCCATATGACGATAGTATTGCGTATCTAGGTGCATTCCGCTAGGGTCTGCGGCTGCGGCGCAGCAGCCAGAACCCGCCGACTACCGCCAGGGTCATGGCACCCATCAGTGCGCTCTGGCGGCTCCCGGCGCTCGGTGGGCTGTAGTTGACAAGCTCGATCATGGCTGTGCTGGTGAAGCTGTCGCGCCCGCGCCGGCCCGCCACCGCCACCTGAGTCACTGGCATCCCGGCGCGGCTGGCCCGCGCATAGATCTCGGGGTGAGCCAGGCCGTCGGGCACCATGTCGGGCAGGAGGCCTGCGAGGTCGGAGCGAAAGAGGGCCAGGCGCAGAGCCGGGTCACGCATATTCGATCCGAGGGCGGCGCGCACGGCAGCCGCGTAGGCTGCGGTGATCGGGGATCGCGGCGCAGGTGTCCGGTAGCCAACGACGACGGCACTCTCGCCCCGGGCGGCTAGGAGGCGCGGTAACTCGGCGAGACCCGTCGGCCCGGCGAGGCTCGCGGCCAGTATGTAGTCACCACGAGCGACCTGCCATGCCATGCGCAGGGCGGCGGCATAGCCTCGGGGCACGGGCTGATGCAGCACCATCACCGGGGCGTATGCCGCCGCCAGGTGATCCACCTGCTCGCGGGTACCATCGTTGCTACCGTCATCAACCAGAATGATTTCGTAGTCGTCGCACTGTTGCGTGGCTATGGCCATGCACTCAGCAACCTCAGACGCGATGGAGCCAGCCCGGTTGCGTACTGGCAGCACGATGGAAATAGTTATCTTACTCACACCGAATCTCCCTGCGTAGAGGGCAACGCACGTTCTTTCCCTCAGACAACCATGCGGTTTGCATACAACACCCGATGAAAATAGCCGCTGGTGCCCAACTATCGGCTATCAGCTATCGGCTGTCGGCTGTTCTTCAGTATAGCACATGCTTTTCGGGAACCGCTGGCGCGGAATGGGCGTCTCTAGGATGTCTGTTTCGCTTCGACACCATAAGGATACTGCCATGCGACGTATGTCTATGATCTCGCTGGCGCTGCTGGCCCTCGTTACGGCATGCGGTGCTGCCCCTCAATCCGCCGCGCCGAGCGCACCGCAGACGCTGGCCGCGCCTACGGTTACCACGATCCCCGAGGAGAGTCGTGTGCCACGTACCACCGCGACCGCGCTACCGGATCGCCCAACCCCGGCCCCTGAGCGTACCTCTGTGGCTACGCCTGCGGCGGCGAGCGAGGTTCCGGTGGATCTGATGAACAAGATCCTCGCTGATGCCGCTAAACTGAGCGGTGTAGATGCGGCGGCGATCAGTGTGCAGACGAGTCAGGCTGCCGAGTGGCCGGACGGCTCGCTAGGATGCCCGCAGCCCGGTACAGCATACCTCCAGGTCATTACCTATGGCTACCAGGTGGTACTGCGTGCCGGTACGAACAGCTACGACTATCGAGCCGACGGGGGCGGGCGGTTTTTTGTGTGTAAGAAGTAGGGGTTAAACTTAATATTTTACGAACAAGCGGTCTTAGCACCAATCGTACCCCCTCTCCCCCTGCCCCTCTCCCACCGGGGGAGAGGGGAAATTTCTGTATCAGAGAGCGATCTGCTCCCCCTCTCCCGTTCTGGGAGAGGGGGCTGGGGGGTGAGGGCTGAGCGGCTGTAGATCTCGTTATTCGTAAAGTATTTCCCTTAAACCTTGGTGGGAGAGAGTCTGAGGGTGAGGAGGGTCACGGGTAAATTCGGTACAACTGCCTAGGGAAGGGTATCGTCTCGCGGATATGGCGGGTGCCCGAGATCCAGGCTACCACCCGCTCGATACCCATGCCAAACCCGCTGTGCGGCACTGTCCCGTAGCGGCGTAGGTCAATGTACCAGCGGTAATCGTCCACGTTCAGCCCGTGTTCACGGATGCGCGCCTCCAGCAGATCTGCGTCGTGGATGCGCTGCGAGCCGCCGATGATCTCGCCGTAGCCCTCGGAGGCTAGCAGGTCGGCACAGAGAGCCACCTCCGGGCGCTGCGGATCTGGCTGCATGTAGAATGCCTTGATCGCACTGGGGTAGCGCTCCACGAAGACGGGCCGATCAAATTGCTGGGTGATCAGTGTCTCGTGCGGCGCACCAAAATCCTCACCCCACACCATCGGCGTACACCCCTCCACCTCGGCGTACTTCGCGTTCACCAGCGCCACCCCGTCGTCATACGAGATGCGCGGGAAGGGGGCCAGCACCCGCTCCAGCGGCGTTGTATCGCGCTCCAGAGTCTTCAGATCCGCGCCGCGCCGCTCCAGCACCCGTTGCACCAGCGCGCTGACAAAGTTCTCTTGCAGCACCATGTTCTCGGCGTGGTCGGCGAAGGCCACCTCTGGCTCGATCATCCAGAACTCGGTCAGGTGTCGGCGAGTCTTGCTCTTCTCAGCGCGGAAGGTCGGCCCGAAACAATAGACCTTGCCGAAGCTCATCATGCCCGACTCCACGTAGAGCTGGCCGGTCTGCGCCAGGTACGCCCGCCCCAGGTCGAAGTAGTCGGTGCCGAAGAGGTTACTGCTGCCCTCCGCCGCCGTCATCGTCAGGATGGGCGAGTCGTAGCGGATGAAACCCTGAGCGTTCAGCCACTCTTGGGCCGTCGCGATCACCTCGGCGCGGATGCGCAGCAGGGCGTGCTGCTTGGCCGAGCGCACCCACAGGTGCCGGTGTTCCATCAGGAATTCGACGCCATGTTCCTTCGGCGAGATCGGGTAGTCGTGGGCTATGCCGATAATCTCCACGTCCTGCACATCCAGTTCGTAGCCGCTGGGTGCTCGCGCATCGGCCCGCACCGCGCCAGTGATCCGGCACGACGACTCCTGAGTCAGGTGCTGGGCACGCGCAAAGACATCCTCGGCCACATTCTTCTTAAACACCACGCACTGGATGGTCGCGCTGCCATCGCGCAGCATCAGGAAAATCAGCTTGCCCTTCTCGGTCTTATGATAAATCCAGCCCGACAGCGACACCGTCTGACCGTCGTGCTTCGCGATCTCAGCGATTGAGGTGGTCGGCAGCAGCGACATAGCGTGCTCCTTAGTGTAGAGAAATACCTCTGCCGACCTTGCCCCTCACCCCCTGCCCCTCTCCCACACGGGGAGAGGGGCGATTCTGGAGCAGGGCGCTTCCGGTTCCCCCTCTTCCGTTCTGGGAGAGGGGGCTAGGGGGTGAGGGCTGCGCGGCATGTGCGGCGTCAGTATGCCACGAGTCACATGTGGTCGCAAATTGACATAGGGGGGATGTTCGGACATAATCAGCTGTTTGTGAATGTATGCCGAGTACGAGGCTGGCTGCTGGCAGTGGCATATCGCGGACAGCCAGCCATTGCGCAGGATAGAGGAACAGGAGTCTGTCGTGGATATTCAGCGCTGGCGCACAAACGCGGCGGTGCAGCGGGCCATCGCTGATCTGGCCGACCCCCAGCCCATCCTAGAGACGGCCATCGCGATACAGCAGGTGCCCGCCCCCACCTTCGATGAGCGCCGCCGAGGCGCGCTGGTCTGTGAGCGCATGCGCAGCCTGGGCCTGCGGGATGTCGAGCATGACAAAATCGGGAATGTGTACGGTCGTCGGCCCGGTCGCGTTGGGCAACCCGGCCTCCTTGTTTCCGCGCACCTCGATACGGTCTTTCCCATTGAGACCGATCTGCGCATTCGCCGTGAGGGCGAGCGGGTCTATGGCCCCGGCCTAGGCGATAACAGCACCGGCGTGGCCAGCTTGTTGCACCTGGCCGCTGCCTTCCAGAAGCGCAGCCTGCCCAACCAGGGCGACATCTGGTTTGTGGCCAACGTGGGCGAGGAGGGTCTGGGCGACCTCTGCGGCATCCGAGCGGTGATAGACCGGCTGCGTGAGAAGATCAGTGCTGTGATCGTGCTGGAGGGCTGCGACTTTGGCACTCTGCACCACCAGGCCATCGGCGTGCGCCGCTACCGGATTGAAGCCAGCGCCCCCGGCGGCCATTCTTGGGGCAACTACGGCAACCCGAGCGCCATTCATGCTCTGGTGCGTCTGGCCGCCCGTATCTCCGAGCTAAGCGTGCCGCGCATCCCGCGTACCACCTACAACATCGGCGTCATTGAGGGTGGCACCTCGGTCAACACCATCGCCCAGCACGCCAGCCTGCTCCTTGACATGCGCTCGGTCAGCGCGGCGGCCCTCGACGAGCTGGTCGCCCAGGTGGATCGTCTCGTACGTACCGCCGCCGACCACGCCGATGTACAGATCCGCGTCACCACCGTGGGAAACCGGCCATCAGGCTCGATCCCCCGCGAACACCCGCTGGTACAGGCCGCCGTGAGCGCCTACCAGTTCGCCGGGGCCACGATCAGCTTTCAGCAGAGCAGCACCGATGCCAACATTCCGCTCAGCCAAGGCATTCCCGCCATCTGCGTCGGCATCACCGACGGCGGAAACGCCCATCGTCCCGATGAGTTCATCCTGCCCGAGAACCTGGGTCGAGGCATGCAGGCGCTGCTACTGCTGGCCATGAGTGTATGCGGGTGAGATGTAGATTTCCTACCACGTCTCTTTGAGCATCTCCAGCAACTCCGCCTCGGTGGCGATGCGCGGATTGTGGAAGATCGCGCCGTCTACCAGAGCGATCTCAGCCAGCTCAGGCAGAGCTTCCTCGGGTACGCCCACATCACGTAGCCGAGTGGGAATCCCGCAGTCAACCGCGAGAGTGGCCACCGCGCTGATGCCGTCGGCGATCACCTCGCTGTCGCTACGCCCGCCGACGTTCACCCCCATCGCACGGGCGATCCGCACGTAGCGGTGCGGCACCACCGCGCTGTTAAAGCGCATCCCGACGGGCATGAAGATCGAGTTTGCGGTGCCGTGGTGAACATGGAACTTACCGCCGAGAGCGTGGGAGAGGGCGTGGATCACACCGAAGTAGCTGTTTGCGCAGGCCATACCAGCCATACAGGCAGCGATCAGCATCTGACCACGGGCGTCAATATCGTTCCCACTTTGCACCGCATCGCGCAGGTTATTAGCGATCATGTCAATAGCAGTTAGGGCCAGACCGTCGCTGAAGGGGCTATTCTCGGTAGAGACAAAGGTCTCAATCGCGTGCGAGAGCGCGTCCATGCCGGTCGCGGCAGTCAGACCGGGCGGCAGCGAGCGGGTGAGCAGCGGATCGAGGATCGCCACGTCGGGCACGAGGTAGCGGCTGGCGAAGCTCAGCTTCAGATCCTGGTCGTCGTCGAGAATAACAGCGAAAGGCGTGACCTCGCTGCCGGTGCCGCTGGTGGTTGGGATGGCGATCATCGGCGTAAGCGGCGCGGGGATCACGTTATAGCCCTGATAATCGAGCAGGTGACCGCCGTTGGTGAGGACAATGCGGATGCCCTTGGCGGTATCGAGCGGGCTACCGCCGCCTATGGCGATGATCAGGTCGGCCTGGGCGGCGATGGCGGCCTCGGCACCTTCCATCACCTTGGCTACCGACGAGTTGGCGGGCACCGAGTCGAAGATACCGACAACCTCGGCACTGTTCCGTAGGCCCTCGACCACTGGGGCGAGCAGTCCGGCAGCCACCACACCTTTGTCGGCTACAATGAAGATCCGCTGGGAACCTAGTTCGTCAATCACTGGGCCAAGCTCGCTGGCGAGGCCGAGCTTATACAGGACACGTGTTCCAATCCCGAACTCGAAGAACTCTTGCATATAATTAATCCTTTGTCTCACCGTGTCATGACGTATCCCTATTATACGTGCAAGGTATGATGATGTATAGATTGCTTCGTCGAATAAGTCTGCTCACCTTGCTGCTGCTGATCCTCGTGGCCTGTGC
>JBAXMH010000197.1:0-9076 GCA_037134395.1 Chloroflexales bacterium | reverse complement strand
GCACCACCGGCAGGGGCGAGGCGAAGAAGCGGGCGTTGGCCGGCGTGATCGCCGCGCCGCCGGCCAGCTGGCTTAGGCGGTGTGCGCCGCCGGCGAGCGGAATAACGCTGAGCAGGATCAGGGCGGCGACAACCCACGCCGCCGCGCCTGCCTTCGGCGCTCTGGGCTTCGGGGGCACAGCCGGGCCTCGACCTGCATCGGAGACGTGTGCTTTCATGGGTAGCTCCTTGGGCTGATGATCGAGTTCATAATGAGATAAGCGGCCGGATGGCCGCCTGTCCACGTCATACGATCTCCCGCGACCTTACTCGGCTCCGGTTGGGCGGAGCTGCGGAATCCCCTCGCCAGATACGGTCTCCGAGGCTGGCGCGCGCCGCTCCGACCAGAGCGCATAGCCTAGCCAGGCGAGCGCGAGCCCCACTGGCACCGCCACTTTCGGCTGAGACTCGAGGGGAAGCAGCGCCGCGACGGGGGCCAATGCGGTTCCGGCAGCAAGTAGGACGCCCGCCCAGCGCGGCAGGATGCCGGCACGGAACGTCGCGATGCCAAACAGCAGGCCGCCGAGCAGATACAGGGGTGCGGTGAGCGTCCAGAGTGTGGGGAGGACTCCGAGGTTCATCGCGCTGGCGGAGCTGTTGAGCATCCCCATCCAGCCCGCCACGAATGTCGGCACCGTGGTCGCCAGCGATGGCAAGATAAAGGCTTCCACGAAGCTAAAGCCCATGATCAACACGAACCAGAGGCTTAACATGAGATAGCCGGCCAGGCCAAGCCAGCCGGACTGCTCGGCTTGCCTGGCGTAGAGCCCCGCCATGCCGAGCAGTCCGAAGAAGCACATGGCGCACGCAAGCACGTGAACGATTGCCCAAGGGGTGGTCGTGACGGACGAAGGCACGTTTGCGGGATGGAACACCCCAACGGCCACGTAACATATCCCTGCCACTATCGCGGATAGGCCGGCCCAACGGATGAGATTCGCGGCGGTTAGCTTCATGGTGCGCTCCTTCATGACTGCATGCACGCTCAAGCGACCTTACTTGGCTTCGGTTGAGCGGAGCTGGGGGCTGCCCTTGCCGTATGCGATCTCCGAGGCTGGCGCGCGCCGCTCCGACCAGAGCGAGTACCCCAGCCCGATCAGGGCGATCCCCATTGGCACCGCCGCAATCCGGTTGATCGGGTGCCCGATCAGCGTCAGGATGACCGCCAGCGGCCCCGATGCGGCGAGCAGGCCGGCCGCCCAGCGCGACAGGATGCGGGCGCGGAAGATCGCGATGCCAAACAGCAGGGTGCCGAGCAGATACAGTCCCGCCAGGAGGTTATTGACCGCAGCGATGGCGCCGAGGTTCACCTCGCTGGGTGTATTACTGAGGATCCCCAGGAAGCCCGCTACAAACTTCGGCGCCTCGGTCGCCAGCAGCGGCAGGATTAGGGGTTCGATGAATGCCAGGCACATTTGGACGGCATAGAAGATGGTTAACAGGAGATAGCTGGCCAGACCCAGCCAACCGGTCTCTTCGACCTGCCGTGCGTAGAGCCCGGCAATGCCGAACAGGCCAAAGAGGCACATGACCGTCTTCAAAGTGGTAATGATCGCCCATGCGCTGGTGGTGACGGACGCAAGCACGTCGGGCGGGTGGATGGGCTGAATGCCCGCGAAGATGATCCCGGTCACCATCGCGGATAGACCTCCCCAGCGGATGAGGTTCGGGGTTGTTATCTGCATCGTGCGCTCCTTCTGGCGATTGGCGTTCATAGGGTCGTCTCCTGTGTCGAACTCGTGTGTCACGCTCAAGGGTTGTCATCAGGCCGCTGCGCCGGTTCGGGCTCAATGCGAAGGACGGAAACCAGTGGGAGGCCAAGGTCGCGCACCTTCCGCAGCAGGCCATACAGCGCGGCCTGATCGGCCACCGGGCCGGTGAGCAGGGTGTCGCCGTTGTCGTCCCAGGTGATGGTCAGGCCCAAAAACCAGTCGGCCCAGCGGGCCTCCAGCTGCCCCTTGAGGCGAATCTCGTACCGTCCCGGCTCGTCCTGATCGCTCGTTGCGGTCTGGGTGGCATGCATACTGCTGCGCCTCGTGTGCGTTCCTCTTCGTAGATGCGCCGCACCTCGTGCTATGCGTTCGTTGCTTGTATCCGCACTATACCGATGCATGTGGGGAGCTGTCCTCCCCACATGTGGGGGGTTATGTGGGGATAGTTTTGGGTTGGGTGGTAGCGGCTTTGCCGCCACCACCCAACCCAAACTGGGCCTGGGGCTGTGCCCCAGGCCCTTGCATCAGCCTTACGATACGGGGGGAGCTACGTGGCTAGATCAACCCGAGCGCTTCTGCCCGTTTGACGGCCGCTCGGCGCGTGTTGACGTTGAGCTTGCTATAGATGCTCTTGGTATAGGTGCGAACCGTGCTCAGGGCGATCACGAGCTCACGGGCGATCTCTGGCCCAGACAACTCGGTCTTGAGCAAGCGGAGCAGGGCAAGCTCACGCTGGCTGAGCGGCTCGATCAAAGGATGAGGGATGAAGGATGAAGGATGAACCGCTTCTTGGGTTCCAAAGGCGGCCAACAACCTGGCAACGTATTCCTTCATCTTTCCGCCTTCATCCTTCATCCTTCCCAGCAGGGCTGCCATGGGCGGGCCTTCGTCCACAAACAGTCGGACGTAGCCCTCTGGCTCGGCCAGCGCCAGGGCGCGGGAGAGCGGCACCAGCGCCGCCGGGGTGTCGCCGCGTGCCTGCTGCGCGAGTGAGAGCAGCAGCAGGATCTCGATCACACTTCCCGTCCGCTCCCCGGCTTCCGCCGCGTGCAGCAGGCGTCCCAGGAGTCCCACGGCCTCAGATATTGCGCTATCTGCTCGGTCGTCTATCGCGCGGGCCAGGAGCAGCCTGGCCAGGGTGATGTGCTCGAACTCGCGCAGGTAACTGATCTCGTCATCAACGGAGAGGCCCTGATCACGCGCCCAGCCAAGGGCTTCCCCCAGCCGGCCCTGCGTGACCCACACCCGCGCCTTCCGCGCCGTGATCGGGCGCACGTTGGGCAAGAAGTCACTCACATACCGGCGCTCGGCCTCATCGAGTAGGTCGAGCGCGCCCTCCAGATCGCCCTGGGCCTCCCGGATGCCCGCCATCGCGACGCGCCAGCGATACGGGTGTTGCGGGAACCCAGTGTGCTCGCCCTGCTCCTGGCTGCGCCGCAGGTGCTGCATGGCGGCAGGCAGATCGTTCTGCTCACGGGAGATCGCACTCATGCCCACGTACATATCTGCCGTTCCCCGCAGGGTCGGCATGCCCTGCGCCGTCGCAAGCTGCATCCCCCGCGCATAGGTTCGCAGCGCCTCCGCAAGCCGACCTTGCGCAATCCGGATATCCGCCAGCGTGATCGCGCCGCCGATGGCATCCGCGATGTTCCCGGCCAGCTGCAAATGCGCCATGCCCTCGGCATACGCACGGTGCGCGGCCGCGAGATCCCCGCTCGTCCAGTAGGCGAGCCCCAGGATCGCCGTTGCTGCCCCGCGCCCGAGATGGTCGTCCGCAGGCACGAGGTCGCGTACGCGGCTGGCGTAGGCCACGGTCTCGACCAGATCACCCCGCGCCAGGGCCAGTCCGGCACGGGCAACCGCGATCGTACTCGGGAGGCGGCGAAATGCCTCCTCGTCCACGACGACCATCGCAGCGGATTGGGCGTCCGGTTGCGCATCCACGATGTTTGCCGGCGTGTCCAGCCATCGTTCGGCGTCCCGCAGGAGGGCCTCCACACCATCGAGTTCGCCGCGAGACAGGAGCGTATGGGCATAGCCAACGCTGAGGACGGGGCGGACGTGGAGTACCTCATTGGGGAGCGCCTGCAGCCAGCCCAGCAGCCGGGCCTCCTGTCTGCTCCTGAGCAAGGCTGGCACGGCTAGTTCGACGAGATCCGCCGCGCGGGCGAAATCCTCGGCGGCCAGCGCGTGGCGGATCGCATCGGCCGGCGCGCCATGCTGCGCGTACCAGGCGCTCGCCCGCCGATGGAGCGTAGATACCAGATCGGGCTGCTCCGCCCGCAGATGCGCGGCGAGCACGTCGGCAAAGAGCTGGTGATAGCGATACCAGTGGCGCTGGTCGTCGAGCGGGGCGACAAAGAAGTTGCCGCGCTCCAGCGCCTCCAGCTGCGCGCTGCCGCCCTCCTGGCCAGTGACGGCATCGCACAGCGGGCCACTCAGCCGGTCGAGGATAGCCGTCTGGAGCAAGAAGCTGCGGAGCGGTGCAGGCTGACGCTGCAGAACCTCATCGATCAGGTAGTCCACAATGTAGCGGTGGTCGCCCGCGAAGGCCCGGATGAAGCCAGGGACATCCCGGTGGCCCTGCATCGAGAGTGCGGCGAGCTGCAGGCCGGCGATCCAGCCCTCGGTGCGCGCTTCCAGCGTGGCGATGTCTGCCGCCGAGAGGGTCAGCCCCATCACCTCATGGAGAAAGGCGGCGGCCTCGGCGGGGGTAAAGCGCAAGTCGGCGGCGCGCAACTCGGTCAGCTGCCCGCGGGCGCGCAGCCGGGCCAGGGGCAGCGGGGGATCCTCACGAGTGACAATGACCAGGTGCAGATGCGGCGGCAGGTGTTCGACCAAAAAGACGAGGGCGCTGTCAACCGGTGCGGCATTGATGACGTGGTAGTCGTCAAGGACGAGGACGACATGATTCGGGAGCGCGGTGATCTCATTGAGCAGGGCGGTCAGGATCACATCGGGCGGCGGCAGCTGCGGGGATTGGAGTACCGCCACCACCCCGACGCCAATCGTCGGCACGATTGTCTGGAGCGCAGCGACCAGGTACGCCAGAAAGCGTGCGGGGTCGTTATCCGCTTCGTCCAGCGACAGCCACGCGAAGGATGAAGGAAGAGGGATGAAGGATGAAGGATCAGGCTGCCCGGCTTTCATCCCTCTTCCCTCATCCTTCATCCTTTCCGCGAGCCAGCTTGCGACCAGCGTGGTCTTGCCAAAGCCGGCGGGGGCAGCGACGAGGGTCAGCTTGCGGTGCAGGCCCTCGTCCAGCCGCGCGATCAGGCGCGGGCGGGAGACTGCGCTCGGGCGAGGCGGGGGGGCAAACAGCTTGGTCACGATCACTTGGGTCGGCATAGCCCCATTTTAGCGCATGCTCAGGCTTTGTCGCTCTGTTCCACCGCTATAACAACTTTTCCCTGGGCGTGCCCCGCTTCAAGATAGCGGATTGCGTCAGGAACCTCACGGAGGAGGTACTGTCTATCGATCACCGGGACAACATGGCCAGCTTCAAGCAGATCGTTGATGAAGGCCAGATCGGCATGGTTTGGTCTGGCGAGCATGTTCCCCATGGTCTGACTCCCCGTCATCGAGATCCATGGTCCCTGAAGTATCGCCTCGAACAATTGCGCGTTGGTACCTCCACTCATGACATAGGTACCGGTGGGCGTTAAGACACGCCGGTAATCTGAAATCGCGTGATAGCCATTCGCCGCAAGAATCAGGTCGTAACGCTGCGCACCCCTGGTGAAATCTTCATGCGCGTAGTCAATGACCTGGTCGGCCCCAATCGCGCGCACCCGCTCCACATTCCGCGTGCTACATACCGCCGTGACCTCAGCGCCGAATGATTTGGCAATCTGCACCGCAAATGTGCCCACCCCGCCAGAGGCCCCATTGATCAGCACCTTCTGCCCCGCTTGAATGTGTCCTTTTCCGCGGAGGCCCTGCAAGGCGGTGACCGCCGCCATTGGCACCGCGGCTGCTTGCGCGAAGGACAGATTGGCCGGTTTCAACACCAGGGCATCTTCACGAGCGCAGACATACTCGGCAAACCCACCCCAGCCACACCCGGATATGTCGCCGAATACCGCATCACCCGGCTGAAACTGCGTGACGTTGCGGCCGACTGCCTCAACTCGCCCCGCGATGTCAGCGCCGAGGATGGTGTGTTTTGGCTTGAGCAGCCCGGAC
This sequence comes from Chloroflexales bacterium, assembly GCA_037134395.1. Lineage (GTDB taxonomy): Bacteria > Chloroflexota > Chloroflexia > Chloroflexales > Chloroflexaceae > Oscillochloris. The sequence continues at coordinate 3,141 of JBAXMH010000197.1, read as the reverse complement.
ATGAGGCGGATCAAGAACGGCTCAGCGCGCAGGAGATGGAGGTCAGCCGCATTGACGGAGGCCGCGTACACCTTGACCAGGACTTCGTCGTCCCTGGGGGTCGGCGTTGCGACCTCGGTGAGTTGCAGCATATCCGGTGATCCGTAGTGTGTGTAGACAATCGCTTGCATGCGTATTCCTTCCGCGCGCACGTACGTACGTTCTCTTCGTGCGCGCATGTATCCGAGTGGTTTTCCCAAGGCCAAGCACAATTACCGTCCCTACTCGCCCACGACGCGTGGTGTCTCTCCTGCACGTGCCTCGGGGCTGTTCGGCGTGGGCATCCTCACCCCCTTCACGAGCAGGTATCCGAGCATCCAGATCTCCGCGATGGTCGGCGGGATGGACAGGAACCCGTGGATCTGCGTGCCCAGATCAGGGACGAGGAATGCCGCGAGCATGTCCACCACGTAGGAGATGCCCGCCACGATCAGCGCGACGCCCAGCGCTTTGGGGAACATCTCTGACCTATAGGCGAGATACCCGAGCGGCACCAACCATAGGCCGAAGAAGATTTGCGCGATCAGGAAGCCGTAGTGATGCATGTCGAGCAACAGGAGCACGAGGGCATGCGCGCCAGCGACGCCGAACGCGGTCGCGTAGGACGCATCGACGGCGACCCGCAAGGCGGCAAACTGGAAGACCTTGTCGAGGCACATGATGGTGGTCGCGATGGCGACGAGGATGACCATCCCGGCGGCCGCGTTCTTCTGCACGTGCCTGAGCAGCAGGTAGAGGGTCATCCCGACAAAGGCAAAGACGGTCGCCTGGACAAGGTCGGCGACCACGCTGATGCGGACAAGCCCGGCGTTCGCGATGACGTTCCCCGCCGTGGTGGCCGCGTCACCCGGTGCATACAGCATCGGGCTCACATATCCAAGGGCAAAGCCGCCAAAGATGCCGACGATGAGATAGAGTACCCCGGCGATTCGCGCCAGGCGCTTGGGTGCGTTCACGATCATGCGCATCTTTGTTCACTCCCGCTTATCTGCTCAATCACGAGCCGAGCGATTCTGCTGGATCCGGCTATCGTACCAGTGGTGCTGCCAGGTTGCTGGTGCTGGGGGCCTGGGGCACGATTGCAGGTGCGTTGAAGCCCTTGACGATCAGCCACACCCCGACGAAGATCTCCCACAGCCCGCCAGGGAGCGAGGAGAGATCACCCAGACCGGATCCCATAACTGCCGACAGCATCCCGCAAAAAATGATCGCGTAGCCAACCAGCCCCCAGATGGCCAGCCATCGTGGAAGCAGCTTCGCCCGGTACAACGTGATACACAGCAGCATGCCAGACACCCCGAGCGCGCTCATGCCGATCTCGTAGGCATACAGCTGCGCTTGTGAAAACAGCGTGCTCAGGGCTTGGAGGGAGGGCGCGTCGGGGGCCGCCGCCCTCACATACTCGCTCCCCAGCGGTATCTGGATCAGCGCGACGAGCACCATAACGGCGATGAAGATGGCGTCGACGATCCTGGCGGCCAGGTAGCCAATCGCCATGCGCTCACTGTGGCGCTTCAGGACGGGGAACATCAGCACCCCATGCGCGGCGTCGCCGACGACGGCCAGCAGCCAGAGGATGGCGCCGATTGCCAGCATGGTGCTGTTCGCCGCAACTGCGGAAAGGCGATTCGGCGCACCAAGTATGGATTGGATGAGGATGTTGCCCCCAATGCCGACCACGAACCCCGCCAGGTACACCACCCCCACGACCCTCGCAGTCGTTCGGTACACATTCATTTCAGCTGTGGTTGTCATCGTTTGTCTCCTGTTTGACTATGTGACCGTTTGACATCTGGCGCATCTGCTTCGTCAGGTTCGAGCCGATTGACCGAGAGCAAGGGCATGCCTAAATCGCGCACTCTTTTGAGCACTCCGTGTAACGCGGCTTGATCAACCACCGGGCCGGTTAAGCGCGTATCGCCGTTGCCCTCCCATGTAATGCTCAGGCCCGCAAACCAGGCGGCCCATCGCTCATCAAGGTGCCCCTTGATTCGAATGACATATAGTCCAGACTCGTACTGATCCTCACATAGTGCGTCTGTCTCACTCATACGGCGCCTCGTGCATGTACCCTATATCGGGGAAGCCTCTGATGGGTGGGCTGGTTCGATGCGTCCACCACAGCATACAGACACATGTGGTGAGGCGTCATCACCACAGGTGGTGATTGATGTGGTGACTGATACGCGACGAGGACGTACAAAGCCCCGGCAGGTGGTTCGACGAACCTGCCAGGGCTAGGCTGGGGCGTGCGTGGTCGTTAGAACAGATCGAGATCCTCAGCCCGTTGGACGGCCGCGCGGCGGTTCGTCACTCCGAGCTTGGTGTAAATATGTTTGGTGTGCGTCCGCATCGTATTGAGGGACACCATGAGCCTGTCGGCAATCTCTGGGCCATTCAATTCGGTTCTGAACAGCCTGAGCACGTCCAGCTCACGCTCGCTGAGTGGCTCTTCTAAGGGCTGAGGGCTGAGGGCTGAGGGGCGAGGGTTCTGCACAGGTGCCTGGTTGTTGCGTTCTGGGAAGGCGGCCAGCAGCGTGTCGGTATAGCCTGGCATGATCCCGCGGGTGGCCGCTGCGCGCAGCAGGTGCGCCATTGGCGGGCCCTCGTCGACAAAGATACGGATGTAGCCCTCGGGCTCCGCCAGCCGCAGGGCGCGATCCAGCGCCGCGAGCGCCGGGGCAAGGTTCCCCTGCGCCTGATGGGCGAGCGCCTGCACCACGCCAATCTCGATCATGCTGCCGCTCCTTCCCCCAGCTTCTGCGGCGTGCTGGAGACGATCCAGGAGGTGTATGGCCTCATGCATGGTGCTGCCGGTCGGCGCGTGCATACCCTCTGCAATCAGCAGCCTGGCGAGGGTGATGTGCGCAAACTCGCGCAGAAAGCTCAGCGCATCCTCGGACGACAGCCCTTGCTCCTGCGCCCAGCGTCGCGCGTCGCGCAGCCGACCCTGTGCGAGCCACACCCGCGCCCGCAACGCCCCCAGCGGGCGCAGGTCGGGGACGGGCGTCCTGCGGTAGTGGTGCTCTGCTTCGTCGAGCAGATCGAGCGCGCCTGCCAGATCGCCGTGGCTCTGCGTAACGTGCGCCTGGGCGAGGCTCA
>JBAXMH010000196.1:0-9092 GCA_037134395.1 Chloroflexales bacterium | reverse complement strand
ATTGTACGCGGCAAGGGCCGCTAGAAATCAACCAAGAATCGCCAATGCCGCGACATCGACATTGACGATGCGCTGTTGTCCGTTCTCAAAAACCAGTGGAATCAGCTACAGGCCCGCCGTCACGATCCGTCCTTCCGCTGGGTCGAGGTAGATCACAACCTCGTGTTTCCATCTGAGGTAGGGACGCCGCTGAACGAGCGCAACCTTGTTCGCTCATACAAGGCGATGCTGGGACGGGCTGAACTGCCTGACGCAACATTTCACGACCTGCGACACACCGCAGGGTCATTAATGCTGATGGCCGGTGCGCGGATGACCGAAGTGTCCGAGGTGCTTGGACACTCTTCGGTCAAAGTGACCCAGGACATCTACGCCCACGCTTTCCCTGAGACGCGCCGGGAGGCTGTGACCGGCCTCAGCCGTCTCTTACAACGCACGGGAGGTGCCTAATATGCTGCATAGAGTCACACATAGAGTCACAGACAGCCCGAAGGCCGGGGCTACCCCTCAGGATAACCTCGGCCCTCTGCGTTGTACCGCCACATTATCTGGAGCCAATGGAGAGGCTCGAACTCTCGACCTGCTGTTTACGAAACAGCTGCTCTACCAACTGAGCTACATTGGCACAATGCGCCGCATTGTAGCGGAAAGGGCCGAGGCTGTCAAGAGCAGTCCAGTATGCTATAATTTTTGTCTATATCATGCAGCGGGGCAACTGCCTCTGTGGGAGATTATCTGTGCTAGAGGAGTCGCGCATCCTCTTCAATTTTCCTACGACGGACGCACGCCAGGTTCATGATGGCGATACCGCCGACCGGGTGCTGATTGTTTTGCCCCTGAGCGATACGGTGCTCTTCCCGCATATGCTCGCCCCCATCTTCGTCACCGATCCGGTGTCGAGCCGCGCGATTGAGCAGGCCCTCGCCGATGATCGCATCGTCCTGGCGATCCTTCAGCGTGAGCTTGATTTTGATGGCCCGCGACTCAGTGATCTCTACAGTATTGGTGTTGAGGCTAGCATCCAGCGCGTGCGGAAAATGCCCGATGGCAGCACGTCGGTGGTGATCGCTGGTCGCCAGCGGATGCGTGTAATTGAGCCGGTGGATGAGGAACCCCTCTTGCGCGTGCGTGCGATTCCCCTCCATGTTGAGGAAGATCGGACAATTGCGGTTGAGGCGATGATGCGCGCTGTCCTCTCGCTCTACGAGAAGGTTGTGAAGCTCTCGCGCACGCTCCCCGACGATGCCTATATCACGGCGATGAATGTTGATACGCCGGGTGGCCTCGCGGATATAATCGCGTCTACGCTGCCGACAAGTACGATCAACCGCCAGCAGATCCTTGAGACGATTGATCCTGAGGAGCGTCTGCATCGTGTTGTTGCGCTGCTCACCCAAGAACTTGATCTGCTGGAGCTTGAGAATCGCATCCAGAGCCAGGTTCAGAAGGAGGTTGACCGCAGTCAGCGTGAGCTGTTCCTGCGCGAGCAGTTGAAGATTATCCAGCGTGAGTTGGGACAGGACGACTTGGCCCATCGCGAGATGAACGATCTGCGCTCCCGTCTTGCTGCTGCAGGTCTTACGGAGCGCGCCCGCGCCCGCGCCGATGATGAGCTTATCCGCCTGGAACTGATGCCGCCCATGGCCCCTGAGTACGCGATGCTCCGCTCCTACCTCGACTGGATCGCGAACTTGCCCTGGGCGTCTCTGAGTGATGACCATATGGATCTGCGCGCTGCCGCGAAGATCCTTGATCAGAATCACTTTGGGCTGACGAAGGTGAAGGAGCGCATTCTTGAGTTTATTGCGGTGCGCCAGCTTGTCGGCCCTGGTCAGAAGTCGCCCATCCTCTGTTTTGTTGGCCCGCCCGGCGTCGGCAAGACCAGCCTCGGCCAGAGTATTGCGGAGGTACTGGGCCGCCGCTTTGTGCGCCTCGCCCTTGGCGGGGTTCACGATGAAGCGGAGATCCGTGGCCATCGCCGCACCTATATCGGAGCGATGCCGGGCCGGATCATCCAGCGCATGAAGGAGGCTGGCACGCTGAATCCGGTGTTTATGCTCGATGAGGTTGATAAGCTCGGCGCTGATTTTCGCGGCGACCCGTCCTCGGCGCTGCTGGAGGTGCTTGACCCTGAGCAGAACCATGCGTTCAGCGACCATTATCTCGATATGCCCTTTGACCTGAGCCGGACGCTGTTTATCGCCACGGCTAATATCTCTGAGGATATTCCTGACCCGCTCCTTGACCGCATGGAGGTGATTGAGCTGCCGGGGTACACCGAGGAGGAGAAACTCCAGATCGCTCGCCGCTTCCTTGTCCCTAAGCAGCTTACGGCGCATGGGCTAACGCCGAAGGGTGTGCGCTTCCCTGATGCGGCGCTCAAAGCGATTGTCCGGGGCTATACCTACGAGGCCGGGGTGCGTAATCTGGAGCGTGAGATCGGTGCGATCTGTCGTAAGGTGGCCCGCCGCGTTGCTGAGGGACGACCGCACCCGCAGATGATCACGCCGCGCACAATTGAGCGTCTGCTCGGCCCGCCCCGCTTTGAGATCAGTGTCGCTGAGGAGTATGACCAGATCGGTGTGGCGACCGCCATGGTCTATACGGGCAATGGCGGCGACACGATGCCGATTGAGGTTTCGCTGATGGACGGTAAGGGGGGGATGACCCTCACCGGCCAGCTTGGCGACATTATGCAGGAATCGGCGCATGCCGCCCTCTCGTATATCCGTACTCACGCCGCCGACCTCAGCATTGATGGCAGGCGTTTTGAGAAGATTGATATTCACCTGCACGTGCCCGAGGGTGCCACGCCTAAGGAGGGACCGTCGGCGGGGATTACAATTGCTACGGCGCTTATCTCGGCCCTGACCGACCGTGCGGTGCGTCACGATGTTGCGATGACGGGCGAGATGACCTTGCGCGGGCGGGTGCTGCCCATCGGCGGGGTGAAGGAGAAGGTACTCGGTGCCTATCGCTCCGGGGTGCGCGTGGTGATCTTGCCCAAAAAGAACCAGCGGGATCTGATGGAGATCCCGCTGGTGGTGCGCCAGAAACTCACGTTCTTCTTCGTCAGCCAGATCGAGGAAGTTCTCGATCTCGTCCTCAGTCCGCTCCCACCCAAGCCGAAACCGAAGCGCCGGGTGACGAGAGGATCGTTCTAGGATTACGGCACCGGATTCAGAAATTCCGCCGCCACCCAGCCCTCCTGAGTCGGGCTTTGGGTTGTCCGCACCTTGCGCCACGTCCGACCATCAGATGTGCTGTCCACGCCGATCTGCTCAACCCGCGTGCCATCGGGCAGCGTGGCAATAGGCATGCCGCTGGTGGAGGGGTTGGGTCGCAGAAAGAGCCCCTGGATATCTGTGCCCATGACGGTGAAGAATTTCGGGGCTGAAAGCACGGTGGGCGCGGACGTGACAGCGGATTGGGCAATGGGTGTAAGGGCGTTCCTCGCGCCTACGGCGCTGGTGGGAGCCTTCCGCTCATCAACGCCGAGTCCGGCGTTGCGCTGATCGTTACGGCCATAGGCTAGCAGAGCGATGAGCAAAACGATCAGCAGGGCGGCGATGCCGGCGATGTACCGCCAGCCACCGTCCTGGAGCCAAAGCTGAAATTCTTGTGGCGATGAAGGTATCCTACCCTGCCCGCGTCGTCCCCCTCGTGAGCCGGTGGCTCGTTCGCTGCGCCAGCCCGGATTGACGGGCTCACGCTGGCTCCACTCGTCGCCGCCGGGATTCAGACGCTCGGTGCGCCGCGAATCTCCGCGACCGCTCTCATCTTCCGAAGGCCGTGCCATCCCGCTCCGCCGTGGCCGCTCATTTCCCTCGCTCATGCGCCTTCCCTTCTCGCTCAGCAGGATCGGGCGCATGATAGCACAGCGTGCGCTGTGCTACAATGCGGCACATCGCAGAGGATAGGGAATAGGAAGTCTGACTGCCTTGGGCCAAAAGAGGCGCGCTTGTCGCGCCCTCTATCGTGCCGTTGGTCGAGCAATGGTATCATCTGTGACAGCATGTATAGATATGAATATTGCCTCGAGAGTACGGGCATTTCGCCCGCAGTCGTACACGGAAAAACTATGGACAGCCCAACACATGACATGATGGATGTGCTGGTACAAGCATTGCTCGATGGAGATCGATCCCTGTCAGTCAGCGAGATCAAGCGTCTGCTTGCGGCTGGTGTGGCGATCAGGCAGATCCTTAGCGAGGGGGTGGAAGTGGCGATGGCGCAACTTGACGCCAAATGCACCATCGAGCAATTCAATTTGTTGGAGATCATGCTCTGCGGGCGGGCTGTTATGGGGATTATGAAGGAGTTGTACCCACCAGACATGCCGGTGCCTCACACGAAGGCGACCGTTGTTGTTGCAACCCTGGAGGGCGATGTACATGATCTGGGCAAAAACATCCTCAAGATGGTTTTGACCGCATCAAGCTACCGGGTGATTGACTGCGGCAAAGATTGCCCCGTGGAGCGACTGGTTGACACGGCCGAGCGCGAAGTCCCGTTGGTGGTCGGGATCAGTGGCCTGCTTACCACGGTGATGCCTCAGGTGCGCCGGGTGCGGCAGCAGTTGGCCGAACGGGGGCTGGGTCATATCAAGGTGGTGGCCGGGGGCGCAGCCTTGAAACAAGCGACCGCCGAGAACTTACATGTTGATTATATCGCCCAGAATGCGTTTGATGCCCTCCACTATCTCGACGACATCATGGGAGGTGGCCAATGAATAGCCTGGAACGAGTTGCCGCCACCCTGAGTTTTCGCACGCCAGACCGAGTACCTGTGATGGCCCAGGTCTTTGGGCACGCTGCTACCCTGGCGGAAGTCAAGCTGGGCGACTATGTCAGGGACGGCGCATTATTGGCGCGCTGCCAGATCCACGCCCTGGAGTATTATGGTTACGATGCGGTGTTCGCCCTGATGGATGTCGGCGTTGAAACGGAGGCACTTGGTTCAACCCTGACCTATCGAGACAACCAGTATCCGTTTGTTCAATCCTACGTGTTGGCAGGTGGTGTCAATCTGGACGATCTGGACGTACCTGACCCCCGGCGGGCCGGGCGTATGCCGGAAATTCTCAAAGCGGCGTCCATCTTGCGCCAGGAAGTAGGGCAAGATGTGCCAGTGGTGGGCTGTGTGATGGGACCGATGACCCTCGCCACCCAGATGCTCGGCATCGAACGAGCCCTTTACCTAGCGATTGATCAGCCTGAACGATTTGCCCACCTGCTGGATTTTGCGGCGGAGGTTGCTATCCGTTTTGGGCTGGCACAGCTTGAGGCGGGCGTACATCTGCCAATTGTCTTCGACCCGTCATCATCGCCGGACGTTATTCCGCCCGCGTTCTACCGCGAATTTGCCCTGCCGCGCCTCACGCGGGTTTTTGCGGCGTTTAAGCAGGCCGGTTCGATGGTTAACTGGATCCATACGGCTGGCATGGCCGCGCCGATTTTGCCGTTCTACCCGCAAGCCGGTGTCGAGTTGGCGAATATTGATTTCTCTGTTGATCCGCAGCAGGCCATGCAGACACTCCCGCACACATGTCTCGACGGTAACATTAAGACGCTCGCCTTTGTTGAAGCTACGCCAGCCGAAATCGCCGCTGAGTCGTCTCGGCTTTTGAAGATATTCGCCAGCCGAGGTGGCTTTATTCTCTCGTCGGGTTGCGAGATTCCGCCCGAGTCGAAACCAGACAACATCGCCGCGATGGTTCTCGCCACGCGCCAGCCGGGGTAAACCGTGCCGACATTGACCATTCATACCGACAGTGGGACGCAGCAGTTCGTCTCTGTATCGAGCCAACCCCTGAGCCGCATCTTAGACGATGTAGGTATGCCGGTGCGTACCGGATGTAGGGGCATCGGCGCGTGTGGGCTCTGTCTGGTGCGGATCGTGGCCGGGGATGCGGGGGTGCCACAGCCAAACGAGAGCGTATTCCTGGATGATGATCATCTGACGCAAGGAACTCGTCTCGCATGTCAGGTGGTGCCGGAACACGATCTGGAGATTGAAATTCTGTCGCCGGCGCCGAAGTCAACGTGGAGACGCTTGGCCCATGAGCGTGGGCGGCATCTGCCGTTTCCATTGAACACTCTTCCACCCAACGTCACCACGCCCTATGGTGTAGCCATTGATCTCGGCACCACCCATATCAGCCTGTCACTACACAACCTTGCCACCGGCGCATGGGTTGCCGGGCGCTACGGGCAGAATCCACAGGCGAATGTTGGCTCCGATGTTGTCACCAGGCTCATGGTCGCGATGGAATCCCCCGCGCAGGCGCACGCACTGAGCCAGAGAGTCATTGATGCGATCTGCGAAGCTTTGTGGGATCTGGTTATTCGGGATGGGATTAACCTTCAGCATGTGGTGCGCCTGACCCTGGTGGGCAACACCGCGATGCTGGCGCTGCTGTCGGGGCGGAATTTTGACCTGCTCTTGCAGCCCAGCCATTGGACACATGCGATAGACTGTGCGCCGCTAAACACTGCCGCGTGGGTCACGGCGTGGGGCCTTCATCCCCAGGCGCAGATTGATGTTGCCCCGGTACTGGCTGGCTTTGTTGGCTCCGATCTGCTGGCGGGAGTGATTGCGACCAAGCTAACCGAAGGTCAGGGCGGCAGTTTGTTGATTGACTTTGGCACGAATTCCGAGATCGCGCTCTGGGATGGCGCGGTTCTGTGGAGTACCTCGGCGGCGGGTGGCCCAGCCTTTGAGGGCAGTAGCATCCACTGCGGGATGCCGGCAGAGGCCGGGGCGATTTATCAGGTGACCATGCAGGCAGACCACATGGAGTATGCGGTGATCGGCGGAGGACAGTCACACGGCATCTGTGGCTCCGGGTTGGTGGATCTGATCGCCTGCCTCATACGATCAGGCTTGCTCACGGCAACCGGTAAATTCGCTCCCATGATCCCTAGCCAGGGCTTCACGATTGTGCATGGCGAGCAATCAATCCGCGTTCCGAGGACGGATATTGATGCCTTTCAGCGGGCCAAGGCCGCCATCGGGGTGGGTATCCAGGTGCTGCTCGATCAGGCTGGACTTCAGGTTGATGATCTTCAGCGCATCTGCGTCGGCGGCGCATTTGGGCACTCGCTTAATATTCGTAACGCACAAGATATTGGCCTCTTGCCCAATGTTCCATCTGCGCGGGTGGAACTGTGCGGAAATACGGCTCTGGCCGGGTGTGAGGAAGCGTTGCTATCGCCTGCACTACGGGAGTGCATGAGGCAACTGAGCAAACAAGCCAGAATTATCAACCTTTCACAGTGTCCTGATTTTGATGTTCTCTTTTTAGAGAACCTGTATCTTCAGCCGATGCAAGTGGTGTGAGCCATGAAGACACTATGGGAGAGCAGGCAATACACCCAGATTATCACCTTAGCTCAATACCTCACAAGCCTGACGGCCCAGCAAGATGCGTGGATTGAAGCTGGAAAATCGCTGATTAATTTTTTCAATGTTGATGTGTGTGCCTTTGGCGTGCGACGTGCAGACGGTACCATCATCGTGCGACATTGGATCTCGGCTGAGTCGTGCTTTACTAACGTCCTCTCGCCGGACGTCACATTGTCTGGGCTCATAAATCCTCTATTGGGCGACACAGAGCTGGACATTCACGAGTTGATTGAGGAAACCCTAGAAAGCGGCTTTCTTACCACACAGCTTTTTTTAACCCCGGTGCCACTCTCCCTCGCGTTCCTGCCCATCACCCATGAGAACCAGGTGATTGCAGTGATGCTGATCGGACATCATCTGCCCGAACCGATTCCCAACGAGCTGCTCAACGTCTACCTAGCGGTGGCCGGTCTGGTGGGAACCACGGCCACTCGCTTAGCCTCGGAGCAGGAACTGCGGCAACACCGCCAGCATCTCGCGGAGCTTGTCGAAGAGCGGACCCTCGCGTTAACGAGTGTCAATCAGCAGCTTCAGCAAGAGATCATCGAGCGCACGCGTACCGAAGCAATCCTGGCAGCGCGTTTGCGGCTGATCACCTTTGCCCGAACGAGTACCCTCCAGAGTCTCATGCAGGCAACGCTCGATGAGGCGGAGTCGCTCACTGGTAGTCGGATTGGCTTCTTCCATTTTCTTCAACCGGATCAGAATACGCTCCTGCTCCAAAGCTGGTCTACTAATACGGTGCAGAACATGAGTCGTGATGAGGCGGCTAACCGATATTACACGATGGATCAGGCTGAGGTCTGGGCGGAGTGCATTCGCACGCGGAGCGCCATCATTCACAACGATTACGCTGCAATCCCTTACCGTAGGGATCCGCCGTCAGGACGTGTACAACTGCTGCGCGAAATCGTGGTGCCGGTGCTACGCGGCAGCCAGATCGTTGCGGTTCTGGGCGTGGGGAACAAGTCGGCGGATTACACCTCCGAGGATGTCAAGATCATCACATCACTCGCCGATTTTGCCTGGGATATTGTTGAGAACAAGCGCGCTGAAGAGGCATTGCAGCAGCAGGCCACCACAGATGAACTCACCGGGGTCACGAACCGACGACATTTTCTGGCGATGGCATCTCATGAACTGAAACGAATGGCGCGGCTCCAACATCCGCTCTCTATCGCGCTGATTGATCTCGATCATTTTAAGCAGATCAATGATACGCATGGTCATGTTGGGGGCGATCAGGCGCTCAGGATCTTTACCCGCATCTGCCAGCAGCACATTCGGGCCATCGATCTGCTCGCACGGTTTGGTGGCGACGAGTTTGTCTTGCTCTTGCCGACGACGACCAGCAAACAGGCGCATGATGTGGTGGAGCGTGTTCGTCTAGCACTGACCGTACAGGCGGTGGAGATAACCAACGGGCCGGTTTCGATGACAATCAGTGTTGGTATTGCCACCTGTCATGTGGGCGAACCCCAGTCGCTGGACATGTTACTTGAGCGTGCGGATCTTGCGCTGTATCGTGCCAAAAAAGCCGGGCGCAATCGTATTGATGTTGACGACACGCCCCTGGATCAATGATTATAGCAATCCTCAACGGGTTGTGAATAAGGAGTCGAGCCTTTAGGCAGGGCTGATGCAAAGTCAGTGAACCCCCTCTCCCCCTGCCCCCTCTCCCACAA
>JBAXMH010000195.1:0-9403 GCA_037134395.1 Chloroflexales bacterium | reverse complement strand
AGTTCATCAGGAAGAGCAGGATGTCGCGCTGGGGGTTCTCGGGGAAGCGGCGCTGTTTGGCACGCTCGTCCTCGATCTTCTTGCGCTGGGCAGCCATGTATTCAGGTGGGTTAATGTAGTCGCGCATGTAGCCGCGATCAACCTTGAGTCCCTGGGCAGTCTGCTCTTCGGCCTCGGCCTCGCTCGCCAGAGGTTGCTGAGACTGGGACTCGGGCCGCTTGATGTAGGGCGCGTGGTAGTCAATCAGGTTTTCCAGCGAGAGGCAGGTGTCAATAAACTCCTCGACCACGTCGTAGCCGATACGGTCAATGATGCGCTGGATGCGCGTGGCGTGGTTCGCCATCGCGTCGAGCATCTTGCGGTTCGTGTGAGCGAACCACATATTATTTTTGAAGAAGTCAACGTGGCCGGTGACGTGGGCCATGACCATTTTCTGGGTCACGTCCTCATTCCCCTCCAGCAAGTAGGCGTACGACGGGTTGGTGTTGATTACCATCTCGTAGATCGTCGAGCCCTGCCAGATATGGCCCTTCATCAACTGATCAAAGTCCATGCCAAAACGCCAGTGCGGGTAGCGGGTGGGAAACCCGCCCATCGCCGCCGTCTCGTAGAGTGTGCGGTAATCAAGCACCTCGTAGAGAATCGGGTAAAAATCGAGGCCATAATCGCGGGCATGGGCCTCGATCTCCTCGCGGGCGGCATCCAGATTTGGGGGGATACTGGTATTTTTCATTTACCCTTGCCCAGAAAATCTTTAATCGTGTCGTATACATCATCACGATCAGCGATCTCGCTCACTACAATCCGCTCGTCATTGCCCAAGTACTCCTCAAGATCATGGGCGAAGCGCCCCGATCCATAGAGCGAGCGCACCTGTCCGTAGCAGAACAGATTCACCTTCGGCATCAATTCCTTCCTCAGCAACTCAACACACTCGCGGGTATCGCCGCCACCCCAGTTATCGCCGTCAGAAAAGTGAAAAGGGTAGATGTTCCACTCTTCCGAGGGGTAGCGCTCGTCAATCAGGCGGTTGCAGAGCTTGTAGGCTGAGGAGATCTTCGTGCCGCCACCCTCGCGGATGTGGTAGAACGTCTCCTGATCTACCTCCTTGGCCGCCGCGTCGTGGACGATGTAGCGGATGTCAATTTCCTTGTACTGCGAGCGCAGCCACGTCTCGATCCAGAAGGCGGTGATGCGGACGAGTTCCTTTTGTTCGGTACCCATCGAGCCAGAGACATCCATCATGTAAATGATGACCGCGTTGCTCTCAGGAAGCATCGTCTCCTTCCACGAACGGTAGCGCATATCATCGCGGATGGGCACGATGATCGGGTCGGCGCTATCGTAATCGCCGGAGGAGATCTGGCGACGCAGAGCCTCGCGATAGGTGCGCTTAAAGTGGCGCAGCGAGTCCGGGCCAGTACGGCGGATGCCGCTGTACTTATCCTTCTCACTAATCAGGTTTTTGCGTCCCTTGGGCTGGATGTTGGGCAACTGAAGCTCTTCGCCCAAAATGGCGGCCAGTTCGTCCAAGGTCATGTCCACCTCAAGGACGTGCTGGCCGGGATCGGAGCCAGCCTGGCCTTCGCCGGGCTGCCCATCGCCCTGACCCACCGGGTCGCCTACATCACCATCGCCCTGGCCCACCCCGCCGCCCTGCTTAGATCCGTAGCGGAACTGGGGCAGGTCAATGGTGGGGACGGGGATGCTGACGTAGCGTTTGCCCTGACGCCCGATCATCTCGCCATGAGACATATATTTGCGCAGATCTTTTTTGATCTTGCCACGAACGATCTGCTTGAAGCGGTTCAGATCGCGGTCAACTCGTTTCATTGACATACGTTTGGGGGTGTAGAGATGTGGAGATGTGGAGATGTGGACACGACCGTCACACCGCCACATCTCCACATCCCCACATTAGTAATTGTTCTTCGTATCGCCACGGGCGAAGATTGAGGCCACATAGTTGAGGACGTCGGTGGCGCTCTGCTCGTTGTACCCGAAGTCGCGGATAAGCCGCGACTTGACCACGTCAATCTTCTCCTGGGTGTCCTGGTCAATCACCCGCGAGACCAGCGACGTGAGCTTGATGCTGTCCTTCTGATCCTCGAAGAGCTTCAGTTCCAGTGCCTTGTGCAGGCGCTCGTTGGTGCGGTAGTTGAAGGTCTTGCCCTCAACAGCCAGGGCACCGATGTAGTTCATAATCTCGCGGCGGAAATCATCCTTGCGCGATTCGGGGATGTCAATCTTCTCCTCGATACTCCGCATCAGGCGCTCGTCAGGCTCCTCGTACTGGCCGGTGTAGCGGTTGCGCACCTTCTCGCGCTGGGTGTACGCCTTGATATTGTCAATGTAGTTACCGGCCAAGCGCTTGATCGCCTCCTCATCGGCAGAGATCGCCCGCTGCACCTCGTTCTTCACGATCTCGGTGTACTCCTCGCGCACCGTCGCTAGCAGGTCGCGGTAGCGCTTACGGTCGTCCTCGCTGCTGATCAGGGCGTGGTTCTTCAGGCCACTCTCCAGTTCGTTAATCACCATGAAGGGGTTGATGTAGCCCTCCTCCTGGTTGCCCACCAGGGCGTTGGAGATCTTGTCCTGAATGTAGCGAGCCGAGATGCCCTCCATCCCCTCGCGCACGGCCTCCTTGCGCAGTTCCTTAATATTGTCCTCAGTGAAGCCAGGAAGAGTCTTGCCGTTATACAGCTTGAGCTTCTGGAGCAGCGTGAGGTTCGGCTTCTTGGGATCTTCCAATCGCGTCAGCACGGCCCACATTGCGGCAACCTCCAGGGTATGCGGGGCGATGTGAACGCGCACTTTCCTCTTGTTGAAGTCGCGTTCGTAGATCTGCACCTCGTCACGCAGGCGCGTAACGTAGGGAATATCAATGCGGACAGTGCGATCCTTCAGCGCCTCCATGAATTCGTTGTTCTCTAGACGACGGTATTCAGGCTCGTTGGTATTGTGGCAGACGACATTACCCACACCGCAGACGAAGTTATGCAGGCCGACGCACTCGATGTCGTAAACCCACTCATCGGTGACGGGACGAGAGTGAAGGTGCGCCTCAAAGGTGATGCGGCGACCACCGCGCTTGCCCTCGCCGGAGACGAAGCGGATACGGTACGCCGGATCGCGTTCGGGTCGCTCGGCAGTGTAGACGCTATAGTCGTAGCCTAGCAGCGTTGCCAGGGTACCAACCTGTGCGGCCAGCATCGGCGAGATCGTCTTATACTCAAAAAACTTATCGTGGTAGGCCGTTGACGTAACACTGGCGAGTGCTGCGGGAATCTTGCGCGTGCCGTCAGTCCGCATCAACTCATCAAAGGCGTGCTGGAGCAGATCGCGGGGCAGACCGAAAAGGAAGTCCGGCAAACGCTTGTTGATCGCCCCTTCGCCACAGTGGTGGGCAGCCAGATGCTTGATCGCCTGAGAGCCGAGATAGAGCCGCCATGCTGAATCGGTCTGAGCGCCGGAGTCGATGGAGCCATCAGCGGTAGAAATGCGGGTGTAGGCAAGACGCACCCGCTCAAGCTCATCAGGATCAGCCTGGCTAATCACGATTCCGCCATTGGTGCCGTTAACGTGCCCCTCAGTCGCGAACCAGACTAGCACCGTGATCAGATCCTTCAGTGCGTCGGCGTCCTCAACCGGGTGGTAGACAGCGTGGATCGCGGTGGCGTGGCGGGGCAGATCCAGCCGCGCCCAGCCGGGCGGGCAGGGACGGATGATCTTGCCGCCATCAGCAAGAGTGTGTGCATCGCTGCCGATAAAGCCGGGGATGCCAGCGACTATGTCAATCAACGCGGGGCCATCTTCCAAGGTGAACGCCTGATCAAAGCGGCGCAGGGCCATGATCTCGTGGCGCTCTTCAGGATAGAACGTCTGTCCTGTGCGGTCATAGATCGAGTGGTTCGGGGTCGTCTCTACCGTGCCCCACTTTTGCGCGGTCGTGTACATATCGCCGGTAAAACGATGGCGAATAAGCGACTTCACGGGAGTCCAGCCGATGCGCTGACGCTCGAAGTCGTAGGCCAATACCTCCAACCCGTCAGGAGACAACTCAAACTCATCATGAAGTGCGGCAAGGGTTGCCCACTTCACTGCGCCACGGAAGCGGTAGGGAATAGGGGTTCCCCCCGCCACGCTGTGGCCCAAAATAACTTCATCAATGTCAGTCTGGGCAAATTTCTTCGATTTGATGCGGTGTTCCTGGGAGGCACCGAGCAAGTCGTAGAGAAAGGCCACATCGAGCTTGAGCATCTCAACGAACTCGATAATTCCACGGTTGGCGATATTAAACTCGCCGTCGAAGTTGAATGCACGCGGATCGGAGTCCGATCCGTAGATCGCAATCTTGCGGTAGTTAATATCACCGGTCAGCTCAGTGGAGTCTTGGTTCTTCTCGTCTTTGGGCTGGAAGGTACCGATACCAACGCGATCCTGCTCGCTGAAAACCAGGCGGCGCACGCGGATATGCTGCACCACCTTGCTCCAGTCGCCGTCGTAGCGGCGCATCAGATCCTTGTAATGGAAGCGGCAGACCGGGCACAGGTCGCCGACAATCCGCAGATGCTCCTCGGCGGGGCGCTCCGCGTTGACCTGCTCAAGCAGGCGTTCGCGCATATCCAGAGGCACAAGGTGCAGGGGTTCCTCGTGCATCGGGCACTTCTCCCACTCGGCCTCGGGTACCTTGGTGTGGTCGAAAGTACTCACGTCGTCAATGGGGCCGAGATACCAATCGTAGGTGTAGAGCGCACCGGCGTCCGTCTTCGAGTAATGCTCCAGACCCTTCTTCAAGCGGCGCACAATCGTAGACTTGGAGGAGCCAACCGGGCCGTGCAGCAGCAGCACGCGCTTCTCGGTGCCATAGCCCTTGGCCGCGCCCTTGAAGAAGTTCACCAGACGCATGAGCGGAATCTCAAGGCCAAAGATCGAGTCATCCCCATCGAACGAGGCATCAGAGAAAAACTTATAGCGGATCAGCCGCTTCTTGGCGTCAACAAACTCCTCAGTGCCATACGACATAATCATGTCGTAGATGCGCTGGAACCCGTTGCGAGTGACACGGGGATCTTTTGATGCAAGGTCGAGGTAATCAACGAACGTTCCACGCCAGTTGAGCTGGAGAAACTGCTTGCGATCCTGCAACTCACCGAGGAACTGCATCAATGACGAGCCAGTGGTAGCCATATATGATCCTCCTGCTGAGGGTGCCGCCCATAGGCAATCTGGGGAAGCGAATGGGACGGGTAGAATGCTGCGCCGGGCGCACCGAGTTCTGGGGGAGCCGCGTGAACATGCAGCGAGCGGTGTTGCTAACGTGCAGGCGTGATTTCGATGCTGGCTGTATAGCGATTGTGGCGATACTCACACAACGAGCGCGGATGTGTGATCCGCCGCGTGCCACACGATACAGCTTAGATCGTAGGGAGTCAATACGAGGAGTACCTGAGAACACAGGCATCGGTATTATAGCAACTGTGATCAGGTGCGTCAAGGATTTTATGTCGTGTTAAGAGCGCACAACAGACATGATGGATGACATCCGTTGAAGCCAAGAGTCGAAAAAGACGATTCTTAGGCTGCGCAAAGAGAAAGTTCCACTACAGGATACATGTTCTATGCTAAAGTATAACGTGGTGTCCTGTGTGTATGGAAAAGAATGATCCACGTAGATTCTGTAGTGTGGGTGCGGAGTACATATGAGTATTCACTCACAATTGTCCCACAACAGCGTAACTTCATCTCTACCTCTTCGTTTCTTCACTGAAGCGTCCTAAGCAGGGGAACAGCACGTGGTGGCTACCTCGAAGGACGACCTTAGCAAAGTGATCATGCAGGCGCAGCAGGGCGACCAGCGCGCCTTCGACACCATCTATGATCGCTTCGCTGACGCGCTCTTTCGTTATGTCTACGCACGATGTGGTGACGCCAGTGTCGCCGAGGATCTCGTCGGCGATCTCTGGGTGCGCGTCGTCGAGCGGCTGGCGAGCTTTCGCCTGCCGCCAAGTGGAGTCGATCCGGCATTTGCCGCCTGGCTCTACCGGATTGCACATAACCTTGTCATTGACCATTTCCGACGCAAGTCATCGGGGAATGTCCCCCTTGACCCGAGCATATCTGACAAAGAGCCAACACCTGACGAACACGCGATGAGCAATGATGAGCGTCGCACACTTCACGCGGCGATCGCACGGCTCACCCCTGACCAACGCGAAGTTGTGCTGCTGCGCTTTATCGAGGAGCGGAGCAATGCCGAAGTCGCGTCACTGACCGGTCGCAGCGAGGGTGCGGTGAAGGTCATGCAGCATCGGGCGCTCGGTGCCCTCGCGAAGTTGCTTGGCGGAAGCCGAGGGCACAGGCCGCAGGGCCAGGAGGCGGAGTGATGACGACACACTGTTCAGTCAGCGTTAGGCGATACGACCACCCATGACTGACCCGTCCCATAGCATCGAGGAAGCGCTCGACATCTGCCTGACACATATGCACGCAGGGAAATCCGCCGAGGCATGCCTGCGTGACTTCCCCGAATACGCTCGTGATCTCGCGCCACTTCTCGCAACTGTCACCCACGTACAAAGCTGGACTCCGCCTAAGCTACCGATGCGGGTGCGGATTGCGACGCGAAGACGGGCCAGGGCGGCGCTGCGCCGCACCTACCATTCACGGGCGACATGGGGATGGGGCGGCTGGGTGCTGCGCATGGGGACTGCTGTGCTCCTGGCTATCGCGCTCTTCGAGGGCGGGGTTGCTTTTGCGGGAAACAGTCTACCGGGAAGCCCCCTCTACGGCCTAAAGCGGGTTGGCGAGTCGGCACGACTGGCCCTTGTGCGCAATAACGCGGATCGGGCACGATTAAATCTGAACCTCGCCCAGGTGCGAGTTGATGAGATGATCGCCGTAGCGAGGGCCAACCAGAAAATCGACTCGCAGATACTCAGCGATCTGGATGCGTCCTATCTCGCAGCGGCACAGGCGATCACAGAGGTAGATCCCGCCGAGCAGAATGCTCTGTTGATGCACTATCGTACGCAGATTGCAGCCCAACGTAGCGCCTTAATGGAGGCACAAGACAGTCGCCTTCCTGACGCCACGCGCCAGTCGCTTGGTGATGCCAGTAGGGCAGGTGCGACTGCCGACGCAGTGCTGGCAGATCTCGAACCCACACCAACGCATGCGCCGTCCCCTACGCCGACCCTGGTAGCAACGCCATCCGCCACTATAAGAGTAACGAAGACGGCGATTCCGAGTCCGTGGCCATCGGCCACACCATCGGCTACGCCATCGGCTGAGCCATCGGATACACCGGTGCCCGTACCATCGTCCACGCCAATGCCTGCGCCGACATTGCGCCCAACGGAGTACATACGCCGACACCCGACACTGACTCTCCCGCCCCCCCCGCCGACGAACGAACCGCCGACGAACGAACCGCCGACGAACGAACCGCCGACGAACGAACCGCCGACGGAGAAATCGCCTGCGGAGAGACCGCCGACGGAGAGACCGCCGACGGAGAGACCGCCGACGGAGAGACCGCCGACGGATACGCGACCCACAGGTGATACCCCTGCGACACCTACAGGCAATGGTGAGCATGGCGGCGCAACGCCGGAGTCAACACCACATAACCCTGACAATAAACCACCACCCGAGACGAGGATGCCGGAACCGGGGCAAACGGAGTCGCCTGCTCCTCATGAGAACAACACGCCCGAGCCAAGAAACACCGATGTCCCGGAACCAACGGATGCGGCAACATCTCGACCAGAAAATCCTACTGATGTACCGCAACATCACGAGACACATACCCCGCTGCCCAGCCACCCTGAGACACCGGAGCCCAGCCACCCGAAGACGCCCGAGCCAAGTCACCCTGAGACACCCGAACCTAGCCACCCGAAGACGCCCGAGCCAAATCGTCCTGAGACCCCCGAACCTAGCCACCCGAAGACGCCCGAGCCCAGTCACCCTGAGACACCCAAACCAAAGCCATAGCTGGGCTGAAAAATGAACTATAGTGAAGTGGCGAGAAGAAATTTCTCGCCACTCTTCTTACGTTTCTGCTAAACCAGCCATAACTATTAGCGGGGTATGCCGTTTGTAGAATAGCTGCAGCCCACGCTCTATCGCGGATCGCAACCAAAAGACCTCTATCTCAACGTAAGGAGAACAAGGCAATGAGTCCAAAACTGGATTTGCAACGACTACTTCGAAGAACGCTGCCCATCCTCGCAATCGCCATCCTGACCATCGTGCCGACACTGATCCACGTCCAAGCAGCGTCAACGGTTCAGGGCGAATCCAAGGAACTCAAGGGTATTGTTGAAATTCGACCGATTGGCACGCTTTATGGGGATTGGACGATCAAAGGGGTGAAACTGTCAGTGACAGAGACTCCCGCCAAAACAATCTTCTACGGATTTGGTGCTGAAGGGCCACGGGTTGGTGCGTGTGTTGATGTCGCCTACTACGATGCCAACGCGACAACCCGGATTGCGATGAAAATTAGCCCCGACAACGACTGCGTAGCGACAGGTGCGCCCGTCCCCCAGGAGCTGAAAGGCAAGATTAAATCACGGACGGAACTGGGAGCCAACGGCACATGGATAATCGGAACCCTACCGTTCGAGATCAGCGATGCTACCTTCTTTGATGGCTTCGGCGGCACCCGACCGCTCGCAACTGCGTGCGTGAGTGTGATCTACATCGTGAAGGACGGCAAGAACATTGCTCAGCGGATTCGCCCCGATGACACGTGCGGAAGCACAACCAGCGACCGCTCGTTCCGTGGCCCCGTTGATGCTCGGCCCGTTGACAAGATTGGCGACTGGGTGATCGGCGGGCAGACATTTACGGTCACGACCACCACCACCTTCGACACCAGCTTTGGTACCCCGCCTGTCGTCGGCGACTGCGTGGGCCTGACCTACAGCGTAACCAGCACCACCCGTACCGTGGTGACGATCTTCCCGGCGAACTGCGGTCAAGAGTCCCGCTCCGGTATCTTTGAGGCTCACGGAGTCGTGGAGGGAGTGCCGAGCAGCGACAACCTCGTATGGAGGATCAGTGGCGTTGACTACGGGGTCACTGCTGAGACGACTCGCCCGTCAGAAGATTATGGCAGGATTCGGGTTGGTACATGTGTCCAGGTTCACTACAAGAAGGACGTCTACTACAGCAACATACGGATACTCGTCAGCATCGAGAGCGAGTCGAACTACCGTTGCAAGCCCAGCGCCGAAGAGCACGAGTTCTACGGCCAGATCACAAAGCTGCCGGGCACCACGGGAGAGCTTGGCTCATGGACAGTTGGCAACCTCGTGTTGGTCGTGACGGCGAACACCAATCTTGTGGGTGCTCCGTTTACCGTAGGCCAGCTCGTTGCCGGGAAGTTCCAGCG
>JBAXMH010000194.1:0-9492 GCA_037134395.1 Chloroflexales bacterium | reverse complement strand
GTTGTTCCCCCCCGCTTGCGGGGGGGCTAGGGGGGGTAATTCAAACTACAACTGTCGTACTATCGGCTATCGGCTATCGGCTATTGTTACTTCGCGCCCTGGAGTTGCCCGTTGCCGTTGGCCGGAACCTGGCGCCTACGATGCGAGAATGACATCAGGATACGGAAGACGGTCAGGAAGATCACGCTGCCGCCGGTGAACCAGTAGAACCCCTTGATCCAGATCAGCCCGCTATCGGTGCCGCTCCAGATCCCGTGAACGAGTGCCAGGGCAAACATCGCAAAGCTCAAGATGTGGATGAGCTTCCAGGCGGTTCGCCCGATCTGCCCCTTCACGTAGAAGCTCAGGCTGACGATGGTCATCACATAGATGCCCACTTGGCCGAGGCCGACCCAGGTTGGGTTGTAGCCCTTGTAGGCGAAGGGGATGAGTACCTGTTGCAAAGTAGACTGGACGTAGCCATCACCCATCAGGATCAGCGCGTGGAAAAGGGCGAAGGCGAGGCCGAGTAGGCTGGCATGCTGATGCAGGTCGAAGGTGACTGGCCCGCCCGGCCAAGCTCGGGCCACGCGGCTCGTCATCAGGAGTCCGAAGATCATGGAGAGCCAGAGCAGCCCATAGGCAACCATGGCGCTACTGCGCGAGAGATACCAATAGGCTTTAGGTTCACTACCGAGAAGTGATGCGCTCAGGCCCGGCAGCCAGGTGGGCAGAGCTACGACGGCGGCGAAGACACCCACACCAACAGCCATCAGGGTCAGCAGCATGGTCTGTAGAGGCATCGGTGGCAGGCTGTCCATGTCGTAGTCGGCGGTGGCCCGGATGGGTGGCAGAGCAGGAGCCTCTCCTGTGGCCTTCGTCGCATGAACGGTGGCTGGGCGGGCGACTTTCTCGTCGTTATCGGCAGGGGCGGCGTCCTGGATGGGCACCGGGGAGGGAGCTTGCTCTGCGGCCTTCGCGGCGCGAACGGCAGCGAGACGGGCGGCTTTCTCGTCGCTCATATGTCGTGCTCCTTTGTGGTGAGTACAGATGGCAGTCTGCTGCCATCTGCACCCGGTAACAATCCTACCTCGACGACTTGGTTTTGGCGGGTGCTGCGGGCTTCGCGGCGGCCGGCTTCGGAGCTGGCGCGGCGACCGGCTTCGGGGCTGGTGGCGCGGCGGGCCGAGCAGTCGGCGCGGGCGGCGGGGCCACCGAGCGAAGTTCCGGGGCCGGGGCGGGTGCCGCCGGGGCCGGGGCGGCCTCTGCGGGCGGGGCGGCGACGGGCGCGGCTACCGCCGGGGCCGGGGCGGGCGCGGCAGCCACAGGCGCGGCAGCCACAGCGGGAACAGTGATATGGTGCGGGTGGGCGGCCACCAGTGCGGGTTCCCCTCCGATTGGTTGCACTGTTGCCACTGCCGGGATGTTCGGGATGCTTGGCTCTTGGCGTAGCCACGCCGGAGGCGGTGCCATCACGATGACCGGGGTGGCCTGCTGCTCAACTTCGACCGGAAGAGTGACCTGGGCTGTGACCGGGGCGGCAGGTGTGTTGATGCTGAGCGTGGCCCATCCGGCCAGGGTTGCGGCGAGAGAGGCAGTTGTCACGAGAGCCTTCATCCCAGGGGCACCCTTCGGGCGGACGGTGTTGCGATTGGTGGCCATATGAGTTGCTCCTTATGTTGGTATGTGTTCGGGTAAGATGAGAGGCGCGGCAATCCGCGCCTCTGCGTGGTTACATTACGTGTTGCGTGATGGAGCTAGTCGCCGTGCTCGCCACCCTCGTGCTCGCCACCGCCGTGTTCGCCGCCACCGTGCTCGCCGCCGCCGCTGCTCTCGCCGCCGCCGCTGCTGCTATTGTCGGCGCTGCTGCTGCCGCCACCGCTGCTGCCGCCACCGCTGCTGGCGCTCTGGCTGGTGTTCGTGCGGATCTCGGCATAGACAACCACACCACTCACGGCGTCAACAAAGACCTTGCTGTCATCATCGAACTGCACCTGGTAGGTCTTCGCGCCGTTATCGTCCTGGAGGTTGACGCTCTTTACCGTGCCACCACCGATGTATGCCTGAGCGGACTGGACGGCCTGATCCTGGTTGATCACCTGCGGTGCCGCCGCGCCATTTGCTAGTACCGCGCCAGACTGTGCATTCACGTAGACATTGCCCTTATCCAGCACGACTTCGTAGGCCGGCGTACCTTCATAGCTCACCAGTTCGGGAGCCTTTGTTAGTTTTGCACCGGGTACGGCCACACCGAGGGCGATTCCCGCCGCCTGATCAGGAGAGACAGCGTAGGTTGGCGCGGCTACTACAGCAGGAGCCGCTGCCCGTGCCGGGGCCGCTGCCGGTACGGAGACGGCAATCGGGGCTGCTGCCCGAACTGCTGCCGCCTGGGCCGCCGCATGAGCCGCCGTCTGTGCCGCTGCCGCCTGAGCCGCTGCCTGATTCACCGCCGCCTGGGCGGCTACCTGGGCGGCCTCCTGAGCCGATTGACTCTGGTTGTACTTGTCGGCGATCTGCTGTCGGCTCTGCTCTAGGGTGCTGATCTGGCCATTGGCCTGGGAAATCTGGCTATTGGCCTGGTTCAGCCGGCTGTTCGCCTCCGCAAGAGCCTGCTGGTAAGCCGCCTCGCGCTCCTTGATCATTGCCTCAACCGTGGGATCGAGAGTGACGACCGCTGTCGGTGGTATCGTATCAGTCGGAACAACAACGACCGTCGCGGTAGCCCCGAGGTCTGCTGTGACAGAGAGCCGACTGGCAAGCCCGCCCACAAGCACCAGGACAAAGGCGGTGAGTGCGGCTGCAATCAGGAGAGCGCTACGCTGGTTCATTGGTGTACTCCTCGTTGTATGATGGATAATATCGTCTAGCTGCCGGTGACGTAACATCACGTTCGTGGTGATATGACAATCATATCGTTTGTTTCTAAGAAACGTTTTAACCTTAGCGCCGAATCCTCCAAGATTTGCTCAAGAATGTTCAGGAAAAGTGAAGTGGGGATGGGGAGCAGCGTATCGTTTCTTAAAAACACCTAGGAATAGTGCGCTCTGGCTCAAAGGGCGTTCTCATTGAGCTGTGCTACCATGCCAAATGGATGTGTCGTTTCGTGAACTCATTAATCCAATCCTTGATGCCTGGAAATCTCTAGAATCAATGGATGAACTAACAAGAATAATGGTGATGTATGCGCGTGCTGATCATTGAAGACGACCAGCGACTGGCCCGCCTGATGGCCCGCGTGCTGTCCGAGGAACATTACACCGTTGAAGTTGCCCACGATGGTGAAGAGGGTCTCGATCAGGCGCTTCAGGGTATCCATGAAGTGGTGATTGTGGACTGGATGCTGCCAGGGCGCGATGGACCGGCGATCTGTCGGGCCATTCGCTCGGCACGACTGCCGATTGCCTTGATGCTGCTCACCGCCCGAGGCCAGTTGGAGGATCGGGTGATCGGCCTGGATAGCGGAGCCGATGACTATCTGGTCAAACCTTTTGCCTTCGAGGAGCTGCTGGCCCGCGTGCGTGCTCTCAGCCGACGCTTTGCCCCCCCTGGCAGCGAACCATCGGAACTGCGCATCGGTAACTTGGTACTCGACCTACGCAGCCATACGGCGCGCCGTGGTATTCGCTCCCTCGACCTGACACCCACCGAGTGGAACTTGCTTGAGTATTTGATGCGGAATGTAAGCCTGAGTCTGACTCGTCAGCAGATCCTTGACTATGTGTGGTCGTACGACCACGATGTTCAAATTGCCCTGGTGGATGTCTATATTTCCTACCTGCGGCGCAAGCTGAACGTGCCCAGTGAGCGCGACCCCATTGTCACGGTACGTGGCGTGGGCTACCGGCTAGAGGCCGACCGTGTTTAAGGGTCTACGCCTTCAGATGACCATACTCTACACGCTGGCGGCGCTGGCGCTGATCGTGCTGGTGGGCGGTGGCGGCTACCTGATCGTCGAGCGCTACTTTCAGGATGTCACCGACCTAGCCCTCCAGCATAAGATGATCCACGAGTTCCATATTTTGGCCGCGCCCATCCCGGTTGAATTGCTTCCCGCTGATCGTGACTGGTCGATCCTGCGCGATAACGCGGCTCCGCTCAGCGGCCCGAAATCTAACCAGTTGCCGATCAACCGCGATATGGCGGTTACTGCCGCCCTCATTGCCCACGGTAGCGGCTCAGCTATTGATGAAGTGAAGATGGCCGACGATATTGGACAGTATGCCTATGAAGTAAAATTCGCCAATGGTGATGAAATCTATCTCGATGCCTACACCGGACAGGTGATCCGCACCAAGCTATACGGTAACGATACGCTGGTTGTCCCGACAACCCCGCCCGTTGACCCGATCGCCCGCTTCAGCGAGTCGGCCTATGATGCCGAACTGGCGGCGATCTTCGTATTGCCCCTCGACACGGGTGCGCGCCTGCTCTTTGACCCCAATCCCTACGCCCCGCCGCTAACACCCGACAAGGATTCGCTGATTGTCGCCATGGCACAGGGCCACGATCTGCGCACGATCACCAATGCCGATGGCGAACGTGTGCGGCTGCTTACCTACCGAATGACCCGCAGCGACGGCCCAGCGGCACTACAGCTTGGCCGGATGCTCAGCGACCAAGAGCATGTGCTGAGCCAGCTATTGCTGGTGCTGCTTGCTCTGAGCGGAGTGAGCGTGATGTTGCTGGGGCTGGGAAGCTGGTGGCTTGCTGGTCGGGCGCTCGTCCCGGCCCAGGATGCCTGGGAACGTCAGCAATCGTTTATCGCCAGCGCCAGTCATGAACTACGCACGCCGCTCACACTGATGCGTGCCAGTGCCGAGGTTGCCATCCGCTCTGTCCCTCAGTCAGATATCGATCAGCGTGAACTGCTCAGCGATGTGCTGAGCGAAGCCGACCATATGCGTCGGCTGGTGGATGATCTGCTCACGCTCTCGCGGCTCGACAGCGGCCGACTTAAACTTGAACGCAACCCGGTGAATCTGTCCGAGTTGCTGGGCGACATCCAGCGCCAGATGAGCCGGATCAGTGAGTCACGTCAGATCGCCATCTCGCTCGGCCAGATAGCCGGTGTGGCCATGGCCGACGCCGACCGGCTGCGCCAAGTGATGATCATTCTGCTCGACAACGCCCTGCGCTATACGCCGGATAACGGCAAAATCACTATTAGCGCCGACGTGCGCGGTGCAACGGTACACATCCATGTGGCCGATAATGGGAGCGGTATCCCGCCGCAGCATCTGCCGCATGTTTTTGAGCGGTTCTATCGCGCCGACGAGGCTCGCGGTGTCTCTGGCAACGCGGGCTTGGGCCTGCCCATTGCTAAGGGATTGATTGAGGCTCAGCACGGGAAGATTGCTATTGCGAGTACGTTCGGCGAGGGCACGACCGTTACGCTCATACTCGATGTTGCGGCTGCTCGGTAGAGGGTGATAGAATGGGCTGAGGGGTACACTTTGCGATAGGGGCATCTCGCTGTGACATCTTTAGTTATGCGCGGACCTCGACGCACCAATGCTCGTTGGCACGCTCGCGCTGCCGACTTGGCCCGCCGACTCAGCGAAAGCAAGCGGCGCTACGCGGCATTGGTAAACGAGTCTCAGCGTCAAAGCGATGTACTGGCCCGTCTCGATTATGTGCGCAGTGTGATCGGTCGCGAGAACACCGTGGACATGATTCTGCGCGTCGCCATCGAGGCTATTGCCGGGATCTTCGGCTACCCCTCGGTGAGCATCTATATGCTTGAGGGTGACGTCCTCGTCATCAGGCATGGCATTGGACACTTCCCGCCTGCCACACACGTACTCAGCCATAGCTTTCCCCTGGGGCGCGTGGTTCACACAGGTGAGCCATTGGTGATCACAGATACGTACACCTTCCCAGAACGACTCGATCTCGGCCCCGGTGTGGCGTCACTCATCTCTGTGCCTCTGCGGGTTGGTGGCCGCGTGGCCGGAGTCGTCCATATCGAGAGTTCTCAGCCCGACGCCCTTAGCACTGATGATCTTCTCGCACTTATTACGCTGAGCGACCATATTGGCAAGGCCGTGGAGCGTACCCTTCTGCGTGGCGATCTCCAGCGCACGATGCGTGAGACCATGGCGCTCAACCAGATGATGAGCGTGATTACCACAGCCAAGGATACCCGTGAGGCACTGGAGGCAATCTGCGCCGACCTGACTGTCCCCGTCTTTAACGTGCTGGGAATGACCAGAGAGCTTGGTGATACGCCCTTGAGCGCGGGCCAGCGTGCGTATGTGGAGGAGATCCGCACCAGCGGTCAGGCCATGCTGAGTATCATCACGACGATCCTCGACCTCGCAAAGATCGACCTGGATGGCACGGGATCGCCGTGATATGGCCCTATGGATCTTCTGCTCCCTGCCTCCTACCCCCTGCCTCCTGCCCTCCTGCCTTCTGCCTCTTGCCCCCTGCCTTCTGCCTTCTGCCTCCTGCCTCCTGCTCCACCGGCTGACGGGTGGGTGCGGGCGCAGCGACACCGCCTAGAAGTCCGAGCAGCCAGTCCATATCGGCGCGGGCGAGTGACTCTAAAAGTGGGTCACTGCGACAGTCAAGGGCAACATCGTAGGCCAGGGGCAGCAGTTCCTCAATATGTTCGTAGAGCCATGCCGCCAGACCATTCCCACCGGGCTGGGCATCCACAAGGTAGATCCGCCGCGCATCAGCGTCGTAGGCTGGCACCGTATCGGTAAAGGTAAGTAGCGTGCGGATGGCGACGGCGACGGCCAACGACCAGCCAACCAATTGGCCGGTGGCACCCACAGCCACCGGCAGATCAACCCATGTCGCCGGTGCGCTCCACGTCGTGGTTAGGGCCGGGACCAGGGCGCGATCAACCGGGGCGTCGCCAGGACTTACCTCACGATAGCCATAAATCTCCTCGTCCACCATCACCCGGCCCCATGCTATCTCCTGGCCACGCAGGTCGCGGCGCTCGCGACAGTCGCGCACCCGCACCGTGCAGTGCCGTAGGGGGAAGGTGCGATAACCCTCACTGACGGAGCGGATCGTCAGCTTCAGATCGGTCTCATCCCGGCTCACCACCCGGTATCCGCCACGTAGGGGCGGCAAGGCTGCACCAGGGAAGGCCCAGCGATCAAAGGCTGCTGGGTCGAGGGTCGCGACGATCCTTCCTTGATCATCAAAAATCATGGGCAGAGCAGCGCCGGCTGCGTGCAGGTCAAAACCCTCGTAGGGATCGCCGCCGCCGGGGAGGGGCTGCCATGTCCGGCCGGTCTCGGGGAGCAGGGAGAGTTGCTGGTGGGTTTCCAGGCGAGCGACAATCGAGTTCACCTGCCAGGCATCCACCTCAGCCGCAGAGATCGGGCGCTCACTGGCGGCGCAGATCAGATGCTGGGCGACCACATAGGCATTGGATGGCGCGGCCACCCATACGGGGGGCGGGTCGTCAATCAGCGGCAAATGAGCGGGGTCGCAGGTACACAGACGTGCGATCAGGCGCTCAGCTGGATCATCGCCCAGGAGCAGGATTGCCAGCCGCGAGTCGCTATCTACGGCCTGGTGGAGAGTCGCCGCGCCGCATGCTGCTCCCATCACGATCTGCACCTGGGCGCTTTGCGGGCTGGCTCCCGCGCTCACCCCAACGACGTTGGAACCGAGAAGCGAGCGCAGCATGGGTACCTCAAGGGGCAGACAGACGATGTGCGCGCTCGCACCAGCGCGCTGCATGCCCAAGGCCAAGGCCACCGCCTCACGAGCGCGGTTGTCGCCCGCACGCCAGAGGGCCAGACCCACGGCGGGGCGTGGTACATCGTCCACCGGAATCAGTCGCCAGGGACGGCCCGCGATATCAGACAACGTCTCGCTCGCGCCCTGGGCGTCGGCCATGCTGACACCCAGGAAGGGCAGCGAATCGTTGGAAACAAGGCGCTGTGCCCGGAGAAGCAGGGCGGACAGATGTCCGGCCGCAACCCCACCATAACAGTGTGCGTCAGCGATGAGGATGAGTTGGAGGCGCGACCAGAACCCATGCCAGGCTCGGTCGTGATGGCGCAACAGCCGGTCGTGGAGGGACGATGGCGATGCCACCACGATATGTGCGCCAAATGCGGCCCGCAGGCCGGAACCCTCAGCCGCAGCGACGCGCAACTGAGCGTCGAGGGCTGTCGTCAGCCGCTCCAACTCGCCCCGATGCATCTCAACACCGTCCGTGTCAGGGACGAGAATCAAGGCCGTAGACTGAGTCTCGCCGCGCAGAAGTTCGAAGGCCAGCAGATGCAGAGTCTGCCGAGTCGCCGACCCGCCACCAATGAGCGCGAAGGGGTCGCCCCTACGCATCGCCGAGAGCGAGAGGGACTGATGCTGACGAAAGGGTTGGCCAGTCAGGGAGATCCATGCCTGTGAGAGCCGCTGGCTGATTGACAGATGGCTAATCCGAGCGCCTTCGCGCTCTGGCAGTATGCGCAGGGCCAGAAGTGGGCTTGCGTCCCCACGCCCGCGCTGTCGGGCTAGGTTTTGGAGGGCTTCGATAAGGTCGGCCATCTGCAATCTGCGATCTACAGCGTATGGGATATAATATGCGCCAGGATTCATTGTAGCACAGCCGAAAAGCTGGTTGCTCACACGATGATACACATGATGCAAAGCAAGTACATAAACGTACAGGGATACCGATTACACTACCTGGACGCAGGACACGGCCCGGCAGTGCTGTTGCTCCACGGGTTCGGAACTTCAGCCGAGTCTTGGCGGGCAACAGGGGAGATCGTGGCGAAGGCAGGCTATCGCGCCCTGGCCTTCGATTGTCTGGGATTCGGACGATCAGACAAGTCCAGCAATGCACCCTACTCGTTGGATCTTATCTCCAAGCTTTATGTCGAAGCACTAGGGCAACTCGGGATTGACCGAGCAGCGATCATTGGCCATTCAATGGGCGGTAAGTACGCCCTGTCCACAGCACTGCTCTACCCCGACACGGTTACGGCCCTCGCCCTAGTGTCCAGTGACGGATTCGCCGTCGCCGCACCAATGAACAAGGTCGGCAAGTGGCCCCTGATCTCCTGGGGTATCCTCTGGCTGTCGGCGCATCCCCGCATGGTTCGTATGATGCTCGATGCGGCTTTCCATGCGCCAGATATATTCGTCACCGACGAAATGATCGCCCATGCCCGAGAGGCGCTCATTGGCTGGGAGAATCGCCACGCTCTCACCGCTTTGAGCCGCTGTTACGATGCGACTGATCTCCAGATTACCGGGTTGCGGGCGCGCCTGGGCGATCTCCGCATCCCTACGCTCCTGATATGGGGCGAGAATGACCAGATCTTCCCGGTGAACCAAAGCGCCATTGCCGCCGCCGAGATCCCCGCTGCCCAGCTCGTCACCTTCCCGCGCTGCGGCCACTTCCCACAGATCGAGGTAGCTCGGCCCTTCTACGGGCTGATTCTCGGATTTCTGGCGGGTATTAAGGCGTAAGGTTCAGGTTTCAGGTTTCAGGTTTCAGGTTTCAGGTTTCAGGTTTCAGGTTTCAGCGTGACA
>JBAXMH010000193.1:0-9660 GCA_037134395.1 Chloroflexales bacterium | reverse complement strand
TTGGCGATCAGCTCCTGGATCACCACCGTCTTACCCACACCGGCACCGCCGAAGATAGCCGTCTTCCCACCACGGGTGAAGGGAGCGACCAAGTCAATCACCTTAATCCCGGTCTCGAAGACCTGGGCCTCGGTGCTCTGCTCCTCAAACGAGGGAGGTGCGCGGTGGATCGGTCGGCGCTGAACGGAGTCGGGCACCGCGCCCTCGCCGTCAATCGGGTCGCCGAGGACGCTAAACACACGCCCCAGGGTAGCCGGACCAACCGGCACCGAGATTGGCCGTCCCGCGTCAACCACATCAAGGCCACGGCGCAAGCCATCGGTGGTACCCATGGCTACCGCCTTGACATAACCATTACCGAGTTGCTGCTGCACCTCGCAGATCAAGCGACCGCCTGCATCCAGCGGAATCTCCAGCGCGTTATAGATCTCGGGGACCTGGCCAAGGGGAAACTTAGCCGTGATCACCACGCCAATAATCTCGACAATCGTCCCTTTTCCGTGCGACATGTTTATCCTCCATCGGGGGGCAGCCGCCGCCCCGGTTGGTTGCTACTCTGCGAGGGCGGCCGCACCGGACGCGATCTCGCTGACTTCTTTGGTGATCGCGGCCTGGCGTGCCTTATTAAAGGTGAGGGTCAGATCCTTTACCAGATCCTTTGCGCTCTTGGTCGCATTACGCATCGCTACCATTTGCGCCGAGTAGAAGCTCGCAATTGACTCCAGGATTGCCTGGTAGATCTGCGACTCGACATAACGCGGAAGGATCTCGCGAAGAACCTCTTCCTGGCTCGGCTCGTAGGTGAAATCTGCACGACCCTTGCTCGTTGTCTCGCTGGCCTCGACGGGTGCAAGCTGCTTGATCGCCGCTCGCTGCACCAGGGTATTGATAAACTCGCTATAGATCATATAGAGTTCATCGTAACGCCCGCTCTCAAAGCCCTTTACCGCATCAATGGCCACACCGAGGATGTCCTCAATCCTGGGCGAGTCGCCGATCTTGATCATCTGCCCCGCGAGGGTATAGCCGGTGCGGGAAGCGAATTCGCGCCCCTTCTTCCCGTAGACAAAGATATCAACCTCGCGGCCCAGGGCGCGCTGGTCAAGGACGAAACGTGAGGCTCGCCGCAGTACGTTAGCAACCAGACTGCCACACAGTCCACGGTCAGGCGTGACGATAATCAGCCCAACGCGCCGCACACTTGCGCGCTTCTCAAGAAGCGTACCCTTCTTCGCACCACTCACAGCGCGCACCGTCAGTTCACCGATCAGGTCGCGCATACGATCCGCGTAGGGGCGCGCCGCGAGGACGTTGCGCTGGGCGCGGCGCATCTTCGAGGCTGCGACCATCTCCATTGCGCGGGTGATCTGGGCTACATTTTTTACCGAGCGGATGCGCCGCTTAATCTCTCGGCTGCTCGCCATATCGCACTCCATTTTAGATTTCGGATTTTAGATTTTGGATTGCCAGCAAAGTACTGTTCAATCCAAAATCCAAAATCTAAAACCCAAAATTAGCTATAGTTGCTCGTGGTCTTGAACTCTTTGATTGACGACTCGAGCGCCTTCTTGACCTCATCGCTGGGGAACTTGCGATCCAGCTTGTTGTCATCAATCAGCTTGCGCACCTCGGGGTGAGCCGTCTTCAGGAAGGCCAGGAAGTCGTCGCGCCACCGCGTGATCTGTGCGACCGGCACATCATCAAGGTAATTATTGTTGGCCGCGTAAAGCATCGCCACCTGATCCGCCACCGGCAGCGGGTTGTACTGCAACTGCTTGAGCAGTTCCTGGAGCCGCTGGCCGCGCTCGATCTGCGCCTTCGTGGTGGCGTCCAGGTCGGAGGCAAACTGCGCAAAGGCCGCCAGGTCACGGAACTGAGCCAGTTCACCCTTGAGCTTACCGGCCACCGTACGCATCGCCCGGGTTTGGGCTGAGCTACCCACACGCGAGACCGAGACGCCGACGTTCAGTGCCGGACGCTGGCCTGCGTTAAACAGGTCGGCCTCTAGGTAGATCTGGCCGTCGGTGATCGAGATCACGTTGGTGGGGATGTAGGCCGATACGTCATTGGCCTGGGTCTCAATCACCGGCAGTGCGGTGAGTGATCCGCCACCGTTCTCCTGATTGAGGCGAGCGGCGCGCTCCAGCAGGCGCGAGTGCAGGTAGAAAACATCGCCGGGGTAGGCTTCGCGACCAGGGGGGCGGCGCAGCAGCAGCGACACCTGGCGGTAGGCCACGGCATGTTTGCTCAGGTCGTCGTAGACAATCAGGGCGTCCTTGACGAGTTTGCCGTCCACCTTAACGCCATTCTCCATAACCTCCTCACCCATCGCGCAGCCGGCGTAGGGGGCGATATACTGGAGCGCAGCCGACTCAGAGGCCGAGGCAGCGACAACAATCGTATAGTCGAGGGCACCATACTTTTCGAGTGCGCCCACCACCTGAGCGATCTGGGCACGGCGCTGGCCGATAGCCACATAAATACAAACCATCCCCTGACCCTTTTGGTTGAGGATGGAGTCAATCGCGACTGCCGTCTTGCCCGTCTGGCGGTCGCCAATGATCAACTCGCGCTGACCACGGCCAATCGGGATGAGAGCATCAATCGCGACGATACCCGTCTGAACCGGAGTATCCACCGACTTACGGGTGATGACACCGGGGGCGATGCGCTCAATCGGACGCTGCGTATCGGTATTAATCGGCCCCTTGCCGTCTACCGGCTGGCCAAGGGCATTGACCACGCGACCGAGGAGGCTCTGGCCAACCGGCACCGAGATCACCCGGCCAGTTGAGTTGACCTGATCACCCTCAGCGATTGACTCAGAGTCACCGAGTACGATGGCCGCGACATCATTCCGGTTGAGGTTCAGGGCGATCCCGAAGATCGACTCGCTGCGACCCGTCTTCACCGGGAACTCCAGCAACTCAGCGGCCACCACTCGATCCAGACCCTCGATTCGTGCGACGCCATCGCCGACAGAGGCGACCGTACCCACGTTCACCTGACGGGGCTTCAGGTCGACTCCAGCAGTAATCCCGGCCTTAAGCCGGGAGATAAGGTCATCAGTAATAGTCATGTGTCAGTGCTCCATCAGAGGAGGCAACGAGAGAACAGGGAACAGGCAAGAGGAAAGGGGAAACAGGAATGCTGTGCCTCAAAGTGTTGCCTGTTGCCCGTTGCCCGTTCCCTATCGCCTGTTCCCTGTTCCCCATATCTTAGCTCGTGAGCATATTGCGCTGAACAGCGCTGAGTCGCGTGCGCAGGCTATTATCAAGGACCCGATCACCAACGCGGATGATCAGGCCACCGATGAGTGAGGCGTCCACCGCGAAGGTAGCCTTCAGATCGCCGTAGCGTTTACGCAGATCGGCGACGATTGACTCTTGCTGCGCGGGTTCGAGGGCGACAGCACTGGTTACCAGTGCATCAATGGCGTGGGAGGATGTGCCTGCCGTAAGGCCAGCAAAAGCCTGAGCCACAAGCCCAACCTGATCGATCAAACCCTCGCTCGCGAGGCCGAGCAGGAAGTTCCGCACCTGCGGCAAGGCATCGGCGGGAAGGGCGGCGTTAACACGCTGGGCCAGATCGCCGCTGCCCGCCTGCGCGAGCTTGGTTGCCGAACCCTGGAGTTGCTCAAGCGCTGTGCCGACAAGCGACTCGTAGAGCGCCCCTGCAATCGCCTTGGCATCAACTGTGGTTGCCATAATCGTTATAATCCATCTTCAGGGGTTCCAACCGCCACCGGCGTCAGGAAGAGGCATACGCCCCTCCTGACAGCCTACAGGTTGGGATACGCCCTCTAGTTCCGGCGATCCAGGGCGGCCAGCGACTCAGCGATCAGTTTATCGTGACCCCTGGCCTGAAGCTCAGCGCCCATCACGCGCGTCGCCGTCAACGTCACCAGCTCGGCAATCTTGCCCTTCGCATCGCTCAGCAGGGTATCACGCTCCTGAGACGCGGTGGTACGAGCATCCTCACGGATACGGTCGGCCTCGCGGCGAGCCTGAGCAATAATCTCAGCCTCCTGCGACTTCGCCCGATCCTGGGCCTGGGTCACGATCTTTGCCGCCTCTTGGCGTGCCTTGGCCAGCTCTGCCTCGTAATCCTTCTTCGCGTTCGCAAGCTGCTGCTTGACCTGATTCGCCTCGCTCAAGCTTCCCTGCACACGCTGTGTCCGCTCATTCAGCATGTTAAGAATCGGCTTGTAGAGAAACTGGCCAAGCAGCCAGACCAGGAAGATTACATTGAAGAGCTGCGCTATCAGCAAGCCCCAATTGATGCCCAGCTTTTCCACTGTCTACTGCTACTTTCTACGTACCCATGAAGGTACGTGCTAGAAATACCTGCTTCTTAAAGAATCTTGAAGCCGATCAGCAGACCAAACACGAGGCCGAAGATGAACAGCGCCTCAGTCAGTGCGAAGCCAAGGAACATGTAGGTTCGCACCAGGCCCTCAGCCTCGGGGTTCCGACCCATCGCCTCAATCGCGGCCCCGAAAATAATCCCGATGCCCGCACCCGGGCCAACAGCGCCAATACCGATTGCCAGCGCCATTGCGAGAAGCCGCAGCCCGTCGTCAGTCATTGCCTGAATCCTCCTAAGCAACTCTACCTTTGTAGCGAGTGAACAGCGTGAAGACAAACGCCCTAGTGAGCAACCGCCTCATGCGATGCAGGGCCGTGATCGTCGTGGCCCCCGTGAGCCTGCACGGCTAGTGCCGAGAAGACCAGTGTGAGAACCGCGAAGATGACCGCCTGAATAAAGGCGACGAACACTTCAAGGCCATAGAAGGGCAGAGGCAGCAGATAGGCGAAGAGGAAGGACATAACGGCCAGAACCACCTCACCGCCGAAAATGTTGCCAAAGATACGAAAGGCGAAAGCGACGATACGCATGATCTCTGAGATAAACTCAATGAGACCGACAAGCGTCATAATCGCGCCTTCCTTACCGAAGGGATTGATGAAGAACTTTCCGAGGTAGCCGATCCCGAGAGCTTGGAAGCCCCAGAACTCGACCATGAACACGGCCACCAGAGCGAAGGCAAAGGTGACGTTGAGATCCGCCGCAGGGGCGCGCAGCCAGGGGATAAACAACCAGCCCTTGCCACCACAGTAGGCCGGAAAAGTCTGGACGAGGATGGGTTTCGCCGCCGGTGCCGCCGCCGCATTGGCTGTCGTTGCACCCTCTGCTGTCGTCGCCGCATGGGCGCCCTCAGCGGTGGCCACATGGCCCTCGGCCCGACACGTTCCGATGCTACCGACGCCTGGTATGAGCGCGAGCATGTTACCGAAGAGGAAGAAGAGGAAGATCGTCATCGGGAGGGCAAAGAACTTACCAACGTTCTTCTTGTCAACCCCACGGGCAAAGTCATAGAAAAACTCAACCAGGAACTCAACAATGTTCTGAAATCCACGTGGTACAGCCTGCAAGCGCTGGCCGATACCAAAGGCAATTCCGACGAGGATAACATCCACCAAAATCGTCATGAGCAATGCGTTGGTGAACGGAAGTCCTGATGCACAGGTCTCACCTGTACTTGCGAGTTTGCCACCGATGCAGAGGAGGGGCTCTGCGGCAGCCGAGATGTGTAGGTCGTCCTTGGTCATCCGAATGCCCAGGAAGTACATGGCGGCACCGACAACTGCCAACACTCCCAAGACGGTGAGGATCCGATTTCGCATCGTAACGGTTCCCTCTCGCTATGCCCTATCCATGATCATGATTGAGAACTCTTTCACAATCATTTTACCATGAAGGGCAAAAAAATGTCAACCGTTCGCCATTGAAGAGTTGAACTGGTTAACTGATATTCCTATGGGTATCCGGCTGGAAATCGCCCGGAGTATACCATAGCTCATTGTAGTGCGCAAACACGCTACGCATTCGAGAGATTGTCTCGCAACTCACGAATGGCTCGTTTGGCATTCACCCAGACCGCGCCGATCTTCGAGCTGGCGACTTTCTTATTAAAGACAAGCACAAGCAAAAAACGTTGCACAACGTCAAAACAATAAAGATCGTAATTCAAACCGTCGTGAATATAGACCGTGAGCGCGTCCTCCTCACGCAGGTAGCGAGCAACTTCGCCTGCGGTCGAGAAACTGGTGGAAAGGAGCGGCAGAACGATCATCATGGGGAGGTTATTGGATGTACCGACATCAACCAGCACCATGCCCGCACGGTCGGTGAGCATCACGCTCTGGGCACCAAGCTCCTGCGCAATCTGGCTCATGATCTTGCGGACGGCGTTAATGTTCTCCGCCGTAACGATCATCGTGCCGGAGCTGCGCCTACCGGGAATATCGGACATCGGCACGGGTTCGGGCTTCGGCTCAGGCTTACGCTCAACCGCTGCCTTTGTGCGTGATGCGAGGCCGCCGCGCTGCGGAGGAGTAGGCGGCGGCGACGGCGGCGTGGCGGCCTGCTCACGTTCACGCGCCGACGGTAGCACTACACGGGACGGAGTAAAGTCGCGCCGCTCGGCCTTTGGATCATCATCGGTGGGGCTGCTCGTCCTGGCCCCGGCAGGGGCAGCGGAGACCGTGCGGAGGCCGACTCGCCGTGGCTTCACCTCGGGCGCAGGCTCGGGTTCCGGCTCGGGTTCCGGCACAGCGGCGGCGGCAGTGGCAGCCGCTGTTGCCGTTGCCTCACGTGCGGCATGCAGCGCCGACATGATCGCCGTGTGGAGCGTATCAGCCGCACCCGGCCCGTGCAAAAATTGGTAGACGCCAATCGTTTCCGCCTGCTTTCGGGCGGCATCATTTATGCTGACGCTGTACAACAGTACATTTGTCTGAATTTCGAAGTTTGGAATGATCTCAGCCAACTCCAGACCCGTCATTCCTGGCAGATCAACTTCTGCAATCACAGCCTCTGGCGGATTCATCCGCATTTCCCAGAGGGCGTCATTTGCCGACTCAAAGATCTGGACGCTCACCGCATCTCCAAGCGCGGCAGGCAGAGCGCGTAAGGTCTCATTTTCGGCTGTCACAACCATAAGGCGATAGGTCATCGTCGGCTCTCGCTTCTCGGCGAGGGGGAAGCTCCAACCCCCACCCTTATGCAGCTTTGTAGAACACGATCTGCCCGTAGTATACCCTATCGTTGTTACATTGATGCAGGGTAGCCAGTACTCAGGCAAGGCCCATCGCAGCCCTCTCTCTTCCCTGCGGGAAGAGAGGGCTGGGAGGGTAAGAATTGAGCGACATTCACCTTAATGGGCGAGGCTTAGGAGCAATACTTTTCGAATAAGGAATCCGTTGCCGCTCCGCCCTCACCCCCCAGCCCCCTCTCCTAGAACGGGAGAGGGGGAGCCGAACGCACTCTGGTGCAGGATCTCCCCTCTCCCCTGGTGGGAGAGGGGCAGGGGGTGAGGGGGAAGGGTCGGCATGAGATCTGCTTATTCGTAAAGTATTGGGCTCAGGAGAGTACCTCGACGCAGGTGCGCGGGAGCCAGAGCGCCACCCCATCGCTGCCGATCACCTCGACAGCGGCGAGAGTCGCACGCGAGGCGACTCGACGCGGTGCAGAAGAGACCGTACGCACCTGCGCGATCTGTCCGAGGTGGTCGTTATCAAGCAGACGAACGCTGGCACCAGGGCGTAAAGATGGACGCGGCGGCTCGACCTGTACACTGCCGCTGCGCGTAAGGGGAATGACGACACGTGGGCGGCGCAGGGGGCGACGTAGGCGGGTGAGACCCTCAATCAGTGCCTCCTGACGATCCTGGGCACTGAGCAGATCAAAGGTAGCCGCATTCATCGGACGAGCGCCGAATCCCTCTGTCACCAGGATCGTCAGCTTCGGGTCGGGGGTGCTGAGCGGGCTAGGCCACTGCCAAGAGTGCAGGCCCACCTGCCAATTGCGCGCATCGGTCCAGCCGAGAAAGTCGCGCAACTCAGACTCGTCAATCCCGCCGACAATAATGCCGCGTACCTGTTCTTTCACCGCAGAGCGCAGGGCAGCGGCGCTAATACTAGCCCCACAGATGAGGATGGCGTAGGCGCTGCGGGCATCAATTTGATCAGGCTTCACACTATCGCTCGGGTCGGTGGCCAGCAGCCGCAGCACGCCGCTGCGGTCGTCGCCGATACCGAAAACCCCGTATACCTGAGCCGACGGTGCCTCGATCACCACGCCCTCGTAGGGAATAACCTCCATCACAATGCCGCGCACCGTGGCCTGGAGGGCATACTGCGTTGGGTCGGGGGCAATCGTCACATAGCCTGTCTCACTGTCAATGTTAGCAACCGTGCCGGAGACCGGTGCAAGGCAGGTGCGCCCGCTAACCCCCGCTGTGCGGGCGAGAACGCGGCCCGCCTCCACTCTGGCATTCACCTCGTGGCTCATGGCGCGAGCAACCTGGCTTGGCGGAATACCAAGCGAGCGGGCGATGTTAACGATCTGTGGAGGCTCGGGCTTAAGAGTCTGGGCGATGACATCTTCCGGCTCAACGCGGCTACCCTGACGCACAAGAACCTCGCCGGGGTAGGGCAGGCGGCGCTCGATCCGGGCCATGGCATTGGAGATAACGGGCGGAATGCCCTCGGGGATGTAGAGCGACATTCAGGTAGGCTTTCGCTGCGCTAAACGTTATAGGCTAACATTATACCACCCGACAGCAACAGCACCAGCCCTGCTGCTATAATAGCCACGAATGGAGCAGCACAACACGCACCTGACGCACAAGTGGGCAAGGTTCGCCGTGATCGCCCTCACGGTGTTCGTTGCGGGGTGTGTGCCACGCGAGTCGCCGGTTGCGCAGCCGGAGATCACGCGCACGGTTGATCTGAGCCATGTTGTGCGTGAGGATGTTCCCTATCTTCCCGGCGAGCCACGCACGCAGATCAGTCGGGATGCTGATGGCACGATCAGGTATCTTC
Organism: Chloroflexales bacterium; assembly: GCA_037134395.1. Taxonomy (GTDB): domain Bacteria; phylum Chloroflexota; class Chloroflexia; order Chloroflexales; family Chloroflexaceae; genus Oscillochloris. The sequence goes on along the minus strand of JBAXMH010000193.1, from coordinate 772 downwards.
AGATCGGTGCCCGCACGGGCACTCTGCTGCGAATTATCGTCGCGCCCGGTGCGAGTTCGGCAACGGTCGAGCAGCTTTCGCCGCGCGACTTAGTGCTGCCCGCCGTGGTGATTGATGTGCGTGACCGGGCGCAGGATCATGCCGGATACCGGTTTAGCGCAGATGAACTCGGGGACTGGGAGCGTCGCCATGGGCGTGTCCCTCAAGATGCCCTGGTGCTGCTGGTGACAGGCTGGGATATGCGCTGGGGCGATCCAGGTGCCTACCTAGATCTTGATAGCGCGGGCCGTTCGCAGGCTCCTGCCTTCGGCGATGAGGTGGCGACAACATTGTTGGAGGAACGCGGGGCGATGGGCCTTGGCATTGATGCACCCGGAACACCCTTTATGCCCGCGAGCGGCTACCGGCTCTTGCTTGAGAATCTGACCAACCTGGAACAGCTACCGCCAACGGGGGCTACCGTGGTGGTGGGCGCACTGAAAATACAGGCCGCCCAGATGAGTCCGGCGCGGGTGATCGCACTGATACATTAGACACAATACTTCTCGATTAAGCCAATTTTGTGCCAGCCTCACCCCCTCACCCCCTGCCCCTCTCCCACCGGGGGAGAGGGGAGATTTCTACATTAGAGAGTGATCTGCTCCCCCTCTCCCGTTCTGGGAGAGGGGGCTGGAGGGTGAGGGCGGAGCGGCAACAGAATAGAATCGTTATTCGAAAAGTATCGTTTGCGTTCATAAGAATCATTGCGTTGTATCGCGTTTTATTGCGTCCT
>JBAXMH010000192.1:0-9671 GCA_037134395.1 Chloroflexales bacterium | reverse complement strand
GGGAGAGGGGGCAGGGGGAGAGGGGGTTCACTGACTTTGCATCAGCCCTGGATTTGCCTTATCGCAATACCGCAGAAGTAACGCTGTCAGACGTATGTCATGTCATGCTGAGCGAAGCGAAGCATCTGTCCCGGCTTCCGGCCAGACCCTTCGCTTCGCTCAGGGTGGCATGGTGCCCGCGATGGGACACTTAGCCGCTTCCCTCACGTGCCACAAAAAGGGGGCGGCAATGCCGCCCCCTCTCGCTTTATGTGTTGTGCGCGAACAGAGTTACTTCATGACTGCGCGGCGCAGGCCATCAACGGCACCACGAGCCGTGGTGATATAGGTGCCGTAGACGTTTGCCCGGCCCATAATCAACGGGGTGGCAATGCCGACCAGGAGCAGCGCCGGGATCCAGAGCAGCAGGCCAAAGAACTGGGCCAACCACGCACAGATGAGTCCGCCGCCCACGAGCAGGTTGAGCAGTGCAGTGCTGCCACGTTGGGAAGATGACATTCCAATCAACTCGCGCAGGTTCGCCACGATCAGAAGCGCGCCGGAGAAGGCACCGAAGTGCATCACCAGACTTGTATCCAGAAACTTCATCACAAAGTAGATCGCTACTACGACGGCGATGATTCCTGCGACGTAGAGGTAGATTGGTTTGACCCGGAACCCACCGATGCTGGTGTAGTTGCCGTTGCCGTTATAGCTCCCATTGCCATTGCCGTTATACATCGTCTCGCCCTTTCCTAACCAGAGGCCCGTAAACATTACGAGCAACACCGGCACATATCTAGGCAGTATGACGATGACATCGAGGGTGAGTGTTGCAGATAGTCACTACTCGAAGACGGCCTTCACACGAAACATGCCGTCCTGCGAATCGGGCGCGTTTGCCAGTGCCTCTTCCGGCGTAAGTTTGCCAATAACAACATCAGGGCGCATCACACTCACGAGGCCCGTCACCTGAGACGTGGTGGGGACGCCGCTTACATCTACCTCCTGGAGCATGGCGATATAGTCTAGGATATGGGAGAGCTGGCCGCGCATCTGCTCAAGTTCATCCGGGCTAAGGCGCAGGCGGGCGAGGCGGGCGACGTACTCAACTTCGGTGTAGGTCAGTGACATAGGGAACCTCCGCAGAGCGAAATATGGCAATAGAGTACAAGTAACGCTGTTCGGCTGAATGACGTGAGATTCTTTGCGCCTTTGCGCCTCTGCGTCAAACAAACGTATGGTTTGACGCAAAGACGCAAAGGCGCAAAGAGTAAGACGTGTTGTGAACAGGAAGCGTCGCTCCACTCCGTATGATGGGCAACCGAAACAGCGTTATTTCTACGGTGGTACGAAACATAGAGATCAGATTTGGTTTTTGTGTACTTCCTGAGGAAGATCTGCCTGCACGAGCATCTGACGAGTATAACGCATGCGCTGGAGTGCGGTGATGTGTGAGGCGATACCGACGATAATAACGGCCCATTCGAGAACGTGTCGCTGCGGAAGCAGTGGCTGTGCGAGAAGCCCGCAGATCAGCAGGGCGAGCTTTTCCTGACGGCCCGCAATCCCCACATTGCAGGATGTGAGCATGCCGGTAGATTCCGCCCTGGCACGCACGTAGCTTGCCATCACCATCCCAAAGAGCGCAAACAGTACCCAGATTGGTGCAACCGCACCGGAGAGCAGCACGCCCGCGAAGATGAAAAACTCAGCGTAGCGATCAGTGATGTGATCGAGAACTGTCCCATACTGGCTCGCCGTCCCGGTTGCTCGCGCTGTTGCGCCATCAAGCATATCAGCCAGGCCAACCAGGAGAATGACCAGGACACCCCACCAGAACAGGGCGTGTGCGATCAGATAACCGGCAACAACACTCAGGGCGAGGCTCAGATAGGTGAGCATATTTGCGGTTAAGCCAGCGCGTGCGCAGATACGCCCGAGCGGGAGCGTTACCTGCTCGTAGGATTGACGAACACGCGCTAGGAACGGCACCATGAATCTCACCCCTTGTTCTCACAACGAGAGCAGCGTCTCTAATCGCCGCATAACCTCCTCCACAGTAATTGGAGCCTCTGGGCCAGTATGTTCGATCCAGATCGAGGCAACGGCGGCCCCCATACACCCAGCACGGTAGAGGTTATTGGGATCATCCAGGTATGCGTGGATAAATCCGGCCATGTAGGTATCTCCCGCGCCCGTCGGATCACGCGCCTCGGTTGCATACGCCGGGATCGCGAACTGCCGTACCCCATCGTCAATACATGATCCCGCTTCTGCAAGGGTTACGATGGCAATAGCGCAGCCCAATGCACGCAAGGCCCGCGCAGCACCGACACCATCTGCCCGAGGATCAATCCCCGTAAGCACATACGTCTCTAGCTCATTCGCTTTAATGACCGTACATCGGCGGGCGACAGCGCGCATGGTGTCGGGCAGATAATGTTCAATCCGCCCATCAGCGCCGATACGCCGCAACATGCCCTGGGGGTCAAGGAAGAGAGGGGCGGAACTCACCTGCTGGATGGACTCAATCAAAGCAAGCGGAGTCTCCTGCAAAACGGGGCCGATCAGGATCGCGAGCGCATCAGCGCAGACAGGCGGAACCTCGGTGATGGGGCCAGCGACCCCCAGCACATCAAGAGTGCGATCCCCGCGCCGATCATAGATAAGGCGAAATCCACCTGTATGGAGATCCGCCGATGTGTGGGATGTGACCCCGAACCCGGTCATCTCGGTGATGAACCGATCCTGAAGATCGTGGCCAATACGACCAACCAGCGCAGCCTGGCGTCCAAGGCGAACCAGCGCGAGGCAGGCATTTGTCGAGCAACCCGAAAGAACCCGGCCAGGGGTCGAGAAAGCTGGAGTAATAATCTCATCGTAGACTGGATTGCCAAACGCGACAATGAGACTCATCTGTGGTGATTCGGGAGCCGGGAGCCGGGAGCCGGGAGCCGGGAGCCGGGGCCGATAGTATGACAGTTGTTGTTTGGATCACCCCCCCTAGCCCCCCCGCAAGCGGGGGGGAACAATGCATTATTCCCCCCCGCTTGCGGGGGGGCTAGGGGGGGTGATCGGTGGGAGTCTTTCCGTAATGCCTGCCCGATCACCTTCCAGCCTCAGCGTACTGGCCGATAACGCGGTACTTCTGGTAGCGCTGCTTAAGCAGTGCGGGGATCTCGATCTGTGAGATCGTATCGAGGTGTGCGCGGATGCGAGCGCCGAGGGTGGTGATCGCCTCCTGCGGACTCTGGTGGGCACCGCCAACCGGCTCGGGGACGACCTCGTCAATAATATGCAGATCGTAGAGATCGCGGGCGGTAAGCTTGAGGGCACGGGCGGCATCGGGTGCCTTAGCCGAATCACGCCAGAGGATAGAGGCTGCCGCCTCGGGTGGGGCCACCGAGAAGATGGCGTTTTCTTGCATGAGGATGCGATCCGCGACGCTGATCGCCAAAGCACCACCGCTGCCGCCCTCACCGATCACGGCGGCGATAATCGGCACGCGCAGGTTGGTCATCACCAGGATGCTTTCGGCAATCGCATTACCCTGGCCGCGCTCCTCAGACTCCTTCTTGGGGTCAGCGGCGGGCGTATCAACGAAGCAAATCACCGCAATCCCGAACTTCTCAGCCTGACGCATGAGTCGCTGGGCCTTGCGGTAGCCTTCGGGGTGCGACATCCCGAAGTTCCGCTTCATATTTTCGCGGGTATCGCTGCCCTTCTGGTGGCCGATCACCATTACCGTGTGCTGGTTAAAGGTAGCCATCCCGCCCACAATCGCAGGGTCGTCGCCAAAGCGGCGATCTCCGTGCAGCTCAACAAAATCTTCGCAGAGAGCGGCGATATAGTCGAGCGTGTGCGGGCGCTGCGGGTGGCGGGCCAGTTGCACGCGATCCCAGGGCGTAAGCTCCGGGGTTTCTATGGGGTGTGTCGTCTCGTCCATATGTAAGATGTGCTACGCTCGACCATTCAGATAGGGGATTGCACCAATCAGCTCCGCGACCGAATCGTGCCGTGCGACCGGATGTCGGTGCGCACCGTAGAGTCGAATCAGCCGACCGATGGTATCGCGGAGCAAGTTGCGCTCCACGACCATATCAATCATGCCGTGCTCCAGCATAAACTCAGCAGTCTGGAACCCGGCGGGCAGTTTCTGGCGCATGATCTGCTCGATCAGACGCTTGCCGGCAAAGCCGATGTTCGCCCCTGGCTCGGCGATGATCACGTCAGCCACCGAGGGGTATGATGCGGTGACGCCACCGTAACACGGGTCTATCAGCAGGGCGATATGCGGTTGTCCCGCCTCGGATAGCCGAGTGAGGGCCATCGTCACTTTGGCCATTTGCATGAGGGCGATCACTCCCTCTTGCTGACGCGCTCCGCCAGAGGTGTTGATCGTCAGCAGGGGGATGCCCAGGTCGGCGGCGCGCTCGGCGGCACGCGATATTTTCTCACCATAGACGCTGCCCATTGACGAACCCATAAAGGCAAAGTCGCCCACGGCCACGGCCAGGCGTCCACCGCCGATCATGCCCAGGCCAGAGAGTACCGCGTCGAGCATGCCCGTGCGCTCCTGAGCCTTCATCAACTTCTCGGCGTAGCTCTCGTCGAGCGAAACAAAGCCGAGCGGGTCAGTCGGCAGCAGATTCGCGTCCATCTCACTGAAGGAACCCGTATCAAGCAGGCCGATCCACTCGTGGGCGCTCATCCGCATGTGGTGGCCGCATTTCGGACAGACCTTCAGGTTATCGTTCAGCTCTTTTTTATAGACAAGCTCCCGACATGCTGTGCATTTAACCCACATGTCGTCGGGGACGGGGTTGCCCTCAGGCTGTCCACCCGTGGTGAAGCTGGTCTTTCGGCGTCGGAAAAACTCTTTCACCGAAGCTTTCTCTTTCTGCGCAGTGCCACCTGCCGCACTAACATGAAAATAGCCGGGTATCGGGTAGGGGCGCGTCGCGACGCGCCCCTACGGTTCGTTTTCATCGGGTGTTGTGCGGCGAAGCCACATGGTTGTCTGATACGGCAATCCTATTCCGGTTTGAAGGAGGAGTACAGGCTTCAGCCGACTGAAGCCTGTACTCCCCTTCGCGAATCCGAGAGGATTGTTATATCGGGCGGAGCGACATTGTCGTTTTTGTTACGAAAAATACGTGCGCGTCATTATAGCACTTCTTGGGCGGAACCCCTGTAGGCTGCCTGCGCACCCTGTTCATCGTTATCGAGGAGGTAGGCGACCACATCGGCGGCGCTGTAGCTGCTGCGGCCATCGAGATAGGCTCCCATGAGCTTCAGGTCATCGCCGCTGGTGAGTAGCGGCGGCTCGACCTTGCCATCATCGCGCAGTTGCTCAAGGCCAATGTTGGCCATCAGGGCGTTACAGAGACACTTGCGGCCCTCGGTCTCTTCAGTATTTCCACCCTTGGAGAGGTAGGTATCAACCGGCTCAGAGGCGCAGCGGAAGCGGATCTTCCCATCGGGGCCGTGGTAGGCACTGCGTAGATAGCCCAGATCGCAGATACGCTCGCGATGTTCCCAATCGGCGGGGTTCTCGTCCCAACTCACCACCTTGAAAGGGAAGCCCGTGGGCGAGGCGCGGGGGTCGGTGATCACATCAACCACATTGCGGGCGGCAGCCGAGATCACCGACGCCTTGAGGTTTGCGGCGTGGCCGGACTCCTCGCAGTACGCGAAGAGCGTACCAACCTGGATGCCGGCGGCACCTTCGGCGAGAGCTTGGCGCAAACCCTCAGGGCTACCCTTGCCCCCGGCCAGCCAGAAGGGCAGGCCCAGTTCGCGCATCTTGGCGAGGTCAACCTGATCACGCGGGCCGTAGATCGGCTCGCCGCGCTCGTTGAACTGGGGCTGGCCACGCGGCGGTGCGTTGTGTCCGCCGGCGGTTGGCCCCTCAATGATAAAGCCATCCACGCGACCACCAGACTTACGGGCCATCACCGTAGCCAGCGAGTTGCTGGCGATGATCGGCAGGAACAGGGGACGATGCAAGGCAGGCGGCGTCAACTCCCAATGAACAGCCGGATCGAACGTGATATGAGTCGTCTCGCCTGCGGGCATACCCTCAACATCAAAGGCGCTGGTTGCGACCCGATGCTCGGCCAGGGCGTCGAGAGCCACCGGAAACTCACGCGGGATACCCGCACCCATCAGCACTGCGTCCACCCCGGCGAGCATAGCCCCATAGAGGGTTGCCAGGTTCGGCTGCTGGATCTTGGTGAGCAGATTCATCCCGACCGGGCCGGTGTGACCCTCTTTCGCCAGGTAAACCTCGACGAAGGAGGAGAGCATGAGCAATTGCTGGCGCTCGACGCTCATCTCGGCCTTAAAGAGAGGCAGGAGAGCATAGGCTTCGCCAGCCTGTCGGCCACCTGCGTTGAAGTAGGTTGTTAGGACGCGCTCTGCCGCCGCAGGGATGGGGAACTGTGCCATCGCCCGCCGCATATGCCCACCGAGATCGCCATCCTGGAGGCGTCGGACAAGAATCGTATCGAGCGCGGTACCAGAGACCACACCCAGTTGTCCGGCACACGAGACGGCATTGGCCAGGCGCCAGTCAGAAACTCCGGCGCCCATGCCGCCCTGGATGATCATTGGCAATGTGACGGGCTGCATAAAAATTCTCCTCAAGATTATGGTATCAGCGGATGACAACCGCACCGATGCCGCATCATGCGCCGGTGATAAGGATAAGCCGCCATACTGGCGTAAAAGACACGCGAAACTCCCCAGGCGTACGTAGTGAGTAGTAATTACAGAGTACAGACTCTGACAGATCGCCGCAAGTGTCGCCAGACATATTTTAAGCGAATTTTGACCACCTGGTATGTGTCGCAAGACACACCGCGTTGTGGCGCATGGGGAACAGACAATTCTGTTCCCTCACATTGACATCCGCCCAAGCCAAGACTATACTCGGCCACGATGAACGCCCCGTTCGCATTTCGTCACCCACGAGCGGGCGCAGCGATGGCTGTGCTCCTGCTCTTTGTCTTGCTCTCCGCCCTGTCTGCTACAGTCTGGCTGGATAACGCGGCCAATCGCGGTGTTACCTACCGCGCTGGCGCAGATCCCATTCCCTTCACCGACGGCCCGAGCGTGGGCGTCAATCTCTACAACCTCCCGTTTGAACCCGACCCTGCGGTGGTGGATCGCAGCTTCGCCCTGGCCCACGATCTCGGGGCGCGCTATGCGCGTATGCAGGCACCCTGGGAAGATATTGAGATCCACGCCAGGGGCGACTTTGAGGATCGGCGGAATCTGGCGACGCTGGGCGCGATCTCGGCGTGGGCCAAGTACGACCGGATCGTGGCCGCCGCCAATGCCGCCGGGGTTGAGTTGATCTTGCGCCTGGAGCGTCCGCCAGACTGGTCGCGCCAGCGATCCCTGGCCTCGCCTGAGTTTCAGGCGGGCCTAAAGCTCGATGGCAACTCGACCGGCCCTCCCGATGACTACGCCGATTACGCTCACTTCGTGCGGGCGCTGGTGGAACGCTACGACGGCGACGGTGTGGATGACGCACCCGCGCATCAGCGGGTGCGCTTCTTTCAGCTCTGGAACGAGCCAAACCTGATGGGCGAGTGGAACTGGCAGACGCCAAGCCCCGAAGAGTTTGTAGCTCTGCTACGTACCGGAGCCGCCGCCGCACGTGCGGCCAATCCCCAGGCCGTCATCCTCTTCCCTGGCCTCGCGCCCACCGATGGACTCGACTGGCGCGCACCCATGACCGAGCTAGAGTACCTCGACCGAGTCTACAAGGCGGGCGGAGCAGACTCTTTCGACATTATGTCTGCCCAAAGCTATGGCCTGGGCCAGTCACCATCCGAACACCGCTACATCTTCCTGCGCGGGCGAGGCAACTGGAGTTGGAGCCAGCCGATTGATACGCGCAGCGACGTGAGCCGGGTGGTGCTGCTGCGCGAAGTGATGGAGCGCAACGGCGATGCGGGTACGCCGGTGTGGGTGACGGAATTTGGCTGGAACAGCGCGCCGGAACACATTCCGCCCGAGCGCCGGAACACATGGGGCCAGCCGGTCTCCGAGCAGCAGAAGGGCGATTACCTTGTCGAACAAATCGAGCGGGCACGCCAGGAATGGCCGTGGATGGGGGTGATGAACGTGTGGATGCTGCGCTACGGCGGCTACACCGATCCTAACCCGGAAGACCCCACACCCTACTTCGCCCTGGTGAGCCGCGACTGGCAGCCTCTGGACTCATACCGCATCCTCCAGACGTACCTGGCCCGCCCGGCCACGGCGGGAGTCGGTGCCCATAACTGGCAGAGTCAGGCGGTAGAACAGATTAACGGCGGCTGGCGGGTGCGCTTCAACGGGGCGCGGATTAGCCTAATGGGCGGCATAGCAGAACCGTACACGGTGATCATGGACGGGCAGGCGGCGATCACGACCCGCGACGAGGCCGATGGGCACCAGTCCCTGCGCTCGGCGTGGCTACCCGAGGGCGAGCATATGCTAGAACTGCGCAGCACAGCGGCACCCGATACGTTTACGGTGGATCGGGCGCGGCCCTGGGGCTGGTTCTGGGATTACGGGCCGCTGGCGTTGCTGATCGCTATTGCGGTGAGCGGTGCGATGGCGATGGGCGGAATTTTCACTGTTGTTCTGTCGCGGATAGATGTACCAGCAAAGCTGGCATATCTATCCGCGATAGCACGATTTTTTAAGAGTAAGATTCGCCCCGACACCCTCATCCTCTTCGCTATGGGCCTTGGCCTGCTGATCGCCTACCGGGCCTCGGCACAACTGCCGCTGACCGCACTGGGTCTAGGAATCTTTACGCCCCTGGCCCTCTGGCGACCCGATCTGGCCCTGGCCTACGTGCCTCTCACAGTGGCGCTCTACTTCATGCCCAAGAGTCTGTTCGACGCCCGCTTCGGCATCCGCGACAACGGGATCTACCTACCACTGCACGAGGTTGTCCTGGTGATTACCGCCATCGGCTCCCTGCGTCCCGCCTCCTGCCTCCTGCGTCCCGCCTCCTGCCCCCCGCCTCCCGCCTCCTGCCCCCTGTCCCCCACCTCCTGCCTCCTGCCTCCTGCCCCCCGCCTCCTGCCCCCCGCCTCCCTCTTCGCCCTCGCCGGTCTATGGGGCTTCCTGATCGCCGGGGATAAAGGCCCGGCCCTGCGTGAGTTGCGCTGGCTGATCATCGAGCCGCTGATCTTCTGTGGGCTGCTGATCTTCTATGCACGCAGGCGAGAGCCGGGATATGTCACGCTGATTATTGGTTTTTGGCTGGCGGGCGGGGCAATGAGCGGGCTGGTGGGAATTCTCCAGTTTTTCGGGCTGAATCTGGCTCCGCTCATTGGCACGAAGGCGGGCTTCAGCAACGACACCATCCCGGTGGAGGGTGTGCTGCGCGTAACCGGACTCTACGGCCATCCGAACAACCTTGGCCTCGCCATGGGCCGCTTCTGGCCGTTGGCAGCGGCCCTGGCCCACGTGGCATTCTGGAACGGGCCGGGCGGCGCGGCGCGCATCCGCCGATCCTGGCCGATTCTGCTGGTGACATTGTTGTGCCTGGGCGGATTGCTCGTCTCGTTCTCACGCGGAGCCTACCTGGGCGCGGCTGCGGGCGCGGCGGTACTTGGACTGCTGCTGAGGCAGGAGGCAGGAGGCAGGAGGCAGGAGGCAGGAGGCAGGAGGCAGGAGGC
>JBAXMH010000191.1:0-9683 GCA_037134395.1 Chloroflexales bacterium | reverse complement strand
GAGGCAGGAGGCAGGAGGCAGGAGGCAGGAGGCAGGAGGCAGGAGGCAGGAGGCTTGTTCTGCCTCCTGCCTCCTGCCTCTTGTACGTACGTACTTGTCGTACAGAAATACCATCTCCCGTAGTTTACAGATCCGTATCACACGGTATCGTCAGATGCTGTCGGAAGGCGTATGCTGAGGATACCACATGGTCTGCTCAACATAAGGTGAGCATTCTTCCAATCACAGCAGTTCATGCTCGTAACGGGTGGCATCATGAGGCGCATCTTTCTTGTAGGTCATCACCCTGGCTTTCGGGCAGCGTTGGCCCGGACGATCCAGGATCAGAGTCAGCGCACCCTCGGTGTTGTAGGCGACAGCATCTGGGGGTCAGACACTCTTGATACGATCAAGATCGTGCGACCCCATGTAGTCATTCTCGTCGTGGGATTCGCAGCAAGCCGTGAACTGGGCATTGTCGCTTCAATTCACCGCCTTGCTCCCGCATGTCAGGTGCTGGTGATTGACGCTCTCGGGGATGCATCGCTTTGGCCAGCCGGTGGTTGGAGCCAAGCCGACGCGCTACTACGCTCAGAGCAGTTGGCCACCGAACTCGTACCGACGATTCGCCAGCTCGTGGCACAACGGAGTGCAGTGACATCCGCACCGCACGGAATCTGCCTACCGTCCGCCCTACTGGAGTAACACTATGATCCTCGATGCGTCCTATCTGCCCACACATCAGCCGTTGGAGAGCATTCATTCGACGGCGCGCTACCAGATCGCAGAACAGTTACGCTATGTCGGCGCGATTCTGGAGATGCTGGAGGTGGGGACGTGGAGTGCTGCCGCAGGGATTCTGCTCGACGCTCGGTTGAGCGTGATTGATGCGGTGGCGGGACAACTGGGCTGGGGTACGCTCCGGCGTACAATGGCCGACCTGCGCCACGAACTGGCAACCTGTGTACAGAACGACCATGCCCCCGATCCAACGGCAATGATCGCCCTGCGCACCGCTCTTACTCACGTCCTCGCTCCTGATCTGCGCTCCTCCACAGGGTGATGAGCAGATAACAATCCTAGCACTCCACCCTGAGAGGTGTCCCTATGATCTTCCAGTTGCTTACAGGACAAAAGAACGTCATCGTGCTGTTTCGCCTATCCTCACGGATCTGGGCAGATGCAATCCATCTCGTCGGCGACTTTAACGGCTGGAGTACAAGTGCCACGCCGATGCGGCTTGGTGAGCAACATTGGGAGGCTCGCCTGATGTTGCCGGTCGGTGGGCGCTACTGCTACGCCTATCTTATTGATGGTACGGACTGGCGAACAGAGCCATATAGCTGGCCGCAAGTAGTTGGCACGGAGCGCCCGCCCGTCATTATGCTCCCGGTTGACATCCCGCAGGCTCGGCAGCGCGTGGCCGCTCGAACCTGACAGGAATAGCCCTCACCCCCTGGCCCCCTCTCCCACACGGGAGAGGGGGCATTCCGCGTTAGCATGATACACTGACCTGACGTGAAAATAGCCGATAGCCGATACCCGATAGCCGATAATCGGGCATCAGCGGCTCTTTTCATTGGGTGTTGTGCGCGAATCGCATGGTAGTATCCCCTGAAAGGAACAGCATAGATGTCTGAGCAACTTCCGGTGATGGGCGTCGGCGGGCGCAAACTGCCCAATGGCGTGCCAATCGCCATCGGCGCAATTGTGCTGCTGATCTTCCTCGGCGTCGGCATGTCCGTCGGTGGCGAGCTTGGTCAGATCGCCCTGGCCAGCCTGAACGCACTGCCCTTTGCCGTGCTGGCGGTGCTGGCCTACCTGGGCGGCCTCCACTTTAATTGGGCCTGGGTCGCCACCGGCCTGTGGCTGGCCTTGCTCGTTGGCGGCACCGCCATTATGTCTATCGGCTTCGGTTTTGCCACCGTGTCTGCTATCGGCGCGTCTCAGGCGAATCCCGGCAGCACGCCGGTGATCATCTTCGGCGGCTGGCTGCTCGTCGGCCTGATTGCCCTCGCTGACCTCGGTACAATTATCGTCGCGACGTTGCTGCTTATCCCGCAGGCCCGCCGCCAGATCGCCCGCGTCATCCCGATCGACCCTGACTCCTTCGTCCATACCGTTGCCCTGATTGCTATCGTCAGCATCGGTATGCTCTGCACCATCCCGCTGCTTATTCTCGGCCAGCCGCCCCTGCTGGCACTGGTGGGCCAGATGGGCGCGGGGGCTGCTGCTCAGGGACGTGACTCGGCGGGCATGCTGCGCGATCAGCTCTACGCTCTGGTCTGGACGATCCCGGCGGCGCTGCTGGCGGTGGGTTACGGTACGCGCCGTCATCTCCCCGATGCTCTGGTGCGCCTGGGCCTGGTGCGGCCCACCTGGCGGCAGGTTCTCGCCGCCGTGGGCATCGCCCTGCTGCTAGTGGCCACCGTCCAACTGCTTGGCGCGGGCATTAGCTGGCTCTGGGTCGCGATGGGCTGGCCCGTCACTAACGATGCGGCCTTCAGCGAACTGCTCTCCTTCGCCCTCAGCCCCATCGGCGCGGTGGTGATCGGCATCACCGCCGGGCTTGGCGAAGAACTGGCCGTGCGCGGGGCGCTCCAGCCGCGTCTGGGAATCCTGCTCTCGAATCTCTTCTTCACCAGCCTGCACGCCCTCCAGTACAACTGGGACTCGCTGCTGGTGGTGTTTGTTGTCGGCATGATCTGCGGGCTGGTGCGCAAACGTACCAATACCTCCACCAGCGCCATTGTCCACGGGGTCTACAACTTCACGCTCATCACGCTGTCGCTGGTGACGGGGAATTAGCGGTACCCCTCCGCCTGGAGGTTAAACAGCCGTGCGTACGTCTTGTCAAGCGTAATTAGCTCGGCGTGAGTGCCGAGTTCGGCGATCCGTCCGTCCTCGATCACCGCGATGCGGTCGGCCATACGCACGGTCGAGAAGCGGTGGCTAATCAGGAAGGCGATCCGCCCGGCGGTTAGCTCACGGAAGCGCTGGAAGATTTCGTACTCGCGCTCGGCGTCCAGGGCCGAGGTTGGCTCGTCGAGTACCAGTACCTCGCTGTCGCGCATAAAGGCTCGTCCGAGGGCGATCTTTTGCCACTGGCCACCCGAAAGCTCCGCGCCCTTCTCGAACCAGCGCCCCAGCAGGGTGTCGTAGCCGCTGGGCAGCTTGGCCATCACCTCGTCGGCCCCGCCCCGCTCAGCCGCCGCGATGATCCGCGCCTCGTTGCCCATATCCTTGATCTGGCCAAAGCCAATATTCTCGCGGGCCGTCACCTGGTAGCGCACAAAGTCTTGAAAGATCACCCCGACGCAGTCGCGCAGATCTTCCAGGCTGTACTCGCGCAGGTCAATCCCGTCAAGCAGGATCTGGCCCTCGCTCGGATCGTAGAGCCGGGTTAGCAACTTGATCAGCGTGGTCTTGCCCGCCCCGTTGGCCCCCACCAGCGCAATCTTCTCGCCGGGGCGAATGGTCAGATTCACCCCGCGCAGCGCCCAATCCTCGCGGTCGGGGTAGCGGAAACTGACCTCGCGAAACTCGAAGCCCTGTTGGATGGGACGAGGCACCGCGATACCCTCGCCGCTGGCCATTTGCGGGGCAATTGCCAGAAATCCAAACAGATTCTCCAAAAACAGGCCGCTCTCGTAGAGTTGGCTGGTGTTGTAGAACATGCCTTGGAAGGTGGTCTGGCTCTGGCGAAAGACCGTCAGGTACAGAGTCATGTCGCCAATGCTGATCTCGCCGGCCACGGTGCGGTAGACGATCCATGCGTAAGAACCATAGTAACTGGCGCTGGAGAGCAGACCCCAGAGGATGCTGATCAGCGAACGCTTGCGGGCCAGAGCCTCGTCCTCCTCATAAAATTTCCAGAAGAAGTCCTGGTACCGTTTGAGCAGCGGCTCGCCGAGGCCAAAGAGCTTGATCTCCTTGGCGCTATGATCCACCGTGAGCAGATGTTCCAGGTAGTTCATGCGCCGGAACTCGGGGGCACGCCAGGTGAGCAGGCGGAAGTTCAGCTTGCTGTACTTGGTTTGGGCGATGAAGGAGGGCACGGTGGCCCCGAAGAGAATGAGCGCCACCAGCGGGCTAAAGGCCAGCAGGGCAGCGGCAAAGGAGATCAGGGTAATACTGCCCTGGGCGATATTGAAGCTGGTGGTGATAATGCTCAAGGCCCGATAGTTCGACTCGCGGCGGGCATTCTGCATCTTGTCGTAGAACTGGGCATCCTCAAAGTAGTGCAGGTCGAGGGCCAGCGCCTTGCGGATGATCGCCGTATTGATCCGGTTGGTCAGCCGGGCGTTGAGCATATGCTCCACCAGGGTGCGGCCCTGGCTGAGGGCGGTGCCCACGGTGATCAGGACGAACTCGATGATCAGGAAGGGCAGGGCGGCATTGATACCGGCCTGGGCACTGGCCCCGGTTTTGACATTGTTGACCACAACATCAACGATCAGTTTGCCCACCCACGCCTGCGAGATAGGCAGCGTGCCGCCGATCAGGGTGATGATCGCCATCAGCACCGTGCCGACACGGTGAGCATCCCAGACCAGAGAGAACGCCTTGGGCACGTTGCGGAAGGCCGAACGAACATCGGTCCAACGCTCGCGCAGGTTCTTGGGGGCCGTCGGCTCGTCGGCTACCCTCATGTGTCTTTGTGATTTCATCTCGTCAGTATATCCCGCTTGTGTTGAGGTTGGGACAGGGCTCGTGTTGTCTGCGACTTTGCACGTGAACCCCGCAGCCTTTGACGCCCTGTGTGATTGGTGGTATTGTTTGCGCGCATTAGACCCTGAGAGGTGCCATCCACCACACGAATCTCTAACTAAATACCAGTCAGACAGTGGTTCTAGCTAACCCGTAGGCCCGGGTTACAGCCGAAGTCGGTGCGAGTCCGACACTGCCGCGCAACTGTGATGTACGCCGTTTCAGACGGTGTGCTAAGTCAGGTCGAGCGCCACTGTCTTTTCTGACCTTTCCTTCGCGCCGTAAAGGAGGGTGGAATAGTATGACTGTCCCGTAGGATTGAGATCCGTAGCTTGGAATCTTGCTCCCTACCGACATGTTCACAGCGACCGCCCGACTTCACAGTCGGGCGGTCGCTGTTTGTTCGCCGTCGTCGGTTCTTCACATTGTTATCTGGGAGTCTTGGAATGCACCAGTTTCGGCTTTTTGTTCTCTCGTGCGGGATGGCCCTGCTCTCGCTGTTCGCGCTGAATAATCTGTCTGGTCACGTTGCCGCATCCGCCTCTGGCACGATTCCTGCCGCCTTTAGTACGCCACGCTCCACCTACCCGATTGTTGATACGGCTACGATCACACGTGCGCTCACATTTTTGCGCACCTCCCAGCGCCCCGATGGCGGTTTTGTGGGTTTTACCCCAGGCCAGAGCGATGATTTCACGACGATTAAGGTTGCGCTCGCGCTAAACTCCGCCCGTCTGCCGATTGGCTACCTGACGACCTCTGGCGGGAAGACGGCCCTCAGTTACCTGGCGACGCGCACTTACAGCTACACGCACGACCTGAGCGGCGCTGTCTTCCCCGGACGGCTCGGGCTCGTGGCTCTGGCTGTAGTCGCGGGAGATGCTGACGCCGCTGCGTTTGGCGTCTACCCGGCTGGCCACGCGCAGGCCGGACAGCCGATCAACCTGCTGTCAGCCCTTGCTGGTAGCTACCACCCGGCCACAGGTGCCTACAGCACGACTGCCCAGCTTGGCTTCAGCAATGGGGGTGCTGGCTCGATCAGCCAGTCCTACGCGCTGCTCGGTCTGGCGGCGGCACAGCAGCCGGTGGCGGTGGCGGCTGTTACCTACCTGCGCACTCTTCAGGAGGTTGATGGCGGCTGGGGCTATGGATTTGGTGGTGATGTTGACACCACGGCGCTGGCGATCCAGGCGCTGATTGCCAGTGGTGTCGCCCCGACCGATCAGGATGTCCAGGATGGGCTCACGTTTCTGCGCCGCCAGCAGTTACCCGGTGGCGCGTGGGGATTTAATGGAATCCCTAGCGCAGACTCAACCGCCGGAGTGATTCAGGCGGCGGCAGCGGCTGGCTTTACCCCGGTGAACGCGAGTTGGGCGGCATCCGGCGGTACCCCGCAATCCGCCCTCAGCGCCCTTCAGTCCGCAGACGGCAGCTTTAGCGGAAACGTCCTGGGCACAGCCCACGCAATTGCGGGACTGACCGAAATGCCTCTCCCGCTTTTGGGGCGGGCGCAGCGCGCTGAGCGCGCCCTCGCCGCGATACGCGATACCCAGGCTGCCAATGGGTCGTGGGGATCCTTCGGCTCGCCCAGCGTCGGCGGATCGCTCGACGCGATCCTGGCCTTCAGCGCCGCTGGTATCAATCCCGGCACCGTCAGTGCGCCAGGGAGCAGCACATCGGCCCTCTCCTTCCTAAACACCGAGGTTTTTACGTACACCCGTGACAGCAGCGGCACGATCTTCCCGGCTCAGACAGGTAAGGCCATCCTGGGCATCGTCGCCGCTGGTACAGATCCGACAGCCTTTGGCCTAAAACCGGGCGGCGGCACACTCAACCTCGTCACCGCACTTACGGGAACCTACATCGCGGCAACCGGCGCGTACAGCACGTCGGCGGTGCTTGGTTTCAGCAGCGGCGCGGCGACGCCGCTCAGTCAGGCTTTTGCCATCCTGGGATTAGCGGCAGTTCAGCAGGCGATTCCCAGCAATGCAGTCACCTACCTGCGCAGTCTCCAGTCTACCGATGGCTCGTGGGGCAGCGTTGACGCGACGGGTCTGGCACTCCAGGCTCTGCGCGCCGCCGGGGTGAGTACGGCTGACGCCGACATCGCCAAGGCTATCGCCTACCTGCGCAGCCAGCAGGATGGGCTAGGCGGCTGGGCGAACCCCAACTCGACGGCCTATGCCATCCAGGGGCTGCTAGCAATTGGGCAGAACCTTGAGGCCGATTGGCTCAAGGGTGGCCGTTCGCCCTACGAGGCGCTCGCGCTCTACCAGAAGCCCGACGGCCCGTTCACCTACACGTGGGAGACTGACCCGTACTTCACCCCCGGCGCATCAAACGATTTTGCCACATGGCAGTCTGTGCCGGGCCTGCTCGGCGTTGTCTACCCGCTGAAACCGACGGCGGGGATGCTGGTGAGCTACACGCCGGTGGTGCGTGGCCCGAACTCAGATCGGCTGATCGCCGCAGTTCCAAGCGGGCGCTGGGTCGGCAGCATCATGGTGAGCGTGCCGTTTGGTGGCGACCTTGATCAGAATGGCAGCATGACCCTGGAGTGGCAGCCGGTTGGGGCGACGAACTGGACGACGGCGACACTCGTTCGGGGCAACGGGATCTTCACCGCAACCCTGCCGGTCACTGGCTCACCAAAGGACTACGCGCTACGGACGGTGATCAGCGACCCGGACGGCGTACAAAATGGCCTCAGCCTTGCGCCCACAGCCACCCTGACCAGTACGCTCATGGCGCTGCGTACCTACCTGCCGCAGATACAGCGGTAAAAGCCCTCACCCCCCAGCCCCCTCTCCCACTAGGGGAGAGGGGGAGCCGAACGCACTCTGATGCGACATCTCCCCTCTTCCCCGGTGGGAGAGGGGCAGGGGGTGAGGGGGTACGGCTGACGTTGCTCCGGCCCCCAGTGATGAATTTTCAGGATCAACGATGCGCGCACACCGCATGATGCGAATAATCCACCTCCTTACCGTCCTCGGCAGTCTGGCGCTTCTGGGCGGGATGATCCCGGCGCGACCCTCGATGGCGCAGGCTCCGCAGACTGCCTCGGCGCGGGCGGCGATTATCGTGCGCTTCGGTGATGGGACGACCCATACGGCATGTGTTCCCCTTGGCCCCACGGGCGAGGCAACCGGCGAGCAGGTGCTACGCAACTCGGGGCTGAACACGATTATCGCCGTTGATCCGGGCGCGGGGAGTGCTGTCTGTAAGGTTGAAAATGAGGGCTGCGATTATCCTTCAGAGGGATGCTTCTGCCAGTGTACGCTGACGCCGGGGCAGTTGTGCCGCTATTGGGCCTACTACCACCTTGGGGCCAACGGTTGGGCAATCTCGAACATCGGTGCCAGTAGCTCTACGGTGCGCGACGGTGCTGTTGAGGGATGGTCGTGGGGGCCTGGTGGCGTCGCTAACGGAACGGAGCCGCCGCCAATTACCTTTGGCGCGATCTGCGCCCCGCCCGCCACGGCCACGCCCACGCCCACCATCGTGCCGAGCGCCACGGCCACGCCCACCATCGTGCCGAGCGCCACAGTCACGCCGATCCCCAGTGCCACCGCCGCCCCGCTACCTGTTGCCCCGCAGCCGGTTATTATGCCGGTGCCGAGCAGCACGCCGCGCCCGACATCAACCAGTTTGCCGACGCCATCCCGTACGCCTACGGTCATTGCTGTGAGGCCGACTGATACGCCTACGGCGACCGCTGGGAATACGGTTGTGATTCCCACCGAGACCGCTATTCCCACCGAGATCGCTACTCCCACCGACACCGCTATTCCCACCGACACCGCTATTCCCACCGACACCGCTATTCCCACCGAGACACCAACCAACGTGGTGACATCGCCCCTACTCCACGTGGCCGTTGCTGCAGTCGTGCAGGAAACTGCAGGGCCGATTTGGCTACCACTGGTTATGCAGGCGGCACCCACGGCTCGCCGCACGCCGCAGCCAACGCCGTCAATCGTGCCGCAGCCAACTATGGCGGTGCCAGTGCGTGGATCGACGAGTAACAGCGGCGGGATGGGATGGTTTCTGGCTCTGAGCGTGAGCCTATCGCTGGCGCTCGTACGTGTGCGTGCGCGCCGAGGAGCCTGAGATGCGTGACCGACTGCTCAGCGCAGCAACCATCGCCCTGACCACCGTGATGGGGGTTGTGGCCTTCCTCTACCCGTTCTGGCTCCCGACCGTGGCGGAGGGCAGCACCGGCATGGCCCACACCGGCGATGCGCCTATCCTGCTTACGGCAATGGTCGGTCTGAGTTTTATCGCTCTTCTGCTTGAAGCACAGCGAGCGGCTGAACATGCCTTACTCGTGGCGCTGCTGGGGGTACTCGTGGCAATGAACGCAATCCTGCGCTTCATTGATGTCGCCCTGCCGTTGCCCGGCGGCTTCTCACCAATCTTCGTGCTGATCATCTTGACTGGCTATCTCTTCGGTGGCAGCTTTGGCTTTCTGATGGGCACCATGACCCTGATGGTTTCGGCGCTGATCACCGGCGGGATCGGGCCGTGGCTTCCCTACCAGATGCTCACCGCCGGCTGGGTTGGCCTGAGTGCGCCACTTTGTCGTGGGCCAGCCCGCGCCCTGGGCGGCCCTGGCAGCAGGGCCGAAGTACTCTTTCTGGCCATTTTTGGGGCTTTTTGGGGCTTTGGCTACGGCGCAATCATGAACCTCTGGTTCTGGCCCTTCGCTAGCGGTGCGCTCGATCAGCATTACCAAGTTGGCATTAGCTTAGGCGAAACGCTACGCCGCTATCTGGCCTTTTATCTGGCAACATCGTTCATTTGGGATTTGGCGAGCGGGATTGGCAATGCCGTACTGATTGCGGCTTTCGGCACAGCGATTGTGCGGGCGCTGCGCCGCTTTGAGCGCCGCTTTGCCTTTGTGATCCGGCCCGCACCGGTGCGTGAACTATCGTGACCCCCCTACCCGGCCCGACGCTGCATCCGATCACCTGGGTTGCATGGCTCAGCGTGGC
>JBAXMH010000190.1:0-9715 GCA_037134395.1 Chloroflexales bacterium | reverse complement strand
CCTGAAACCTGAAACCTGAAACCTGAAACCTGAAACCTGAAACCTGAAACCTTGCTAAGACCGGGGGATGTGTGGAAGAGAGCGTGCAGCGGCGAGCAGTGCGGCGACTAACTCTTGCGGCGGGGTTGCTGGTTCTGCTGCTCCTTATCGGCACGATGGGCTATACCCTCATTGTGGGCATGAGCCTGATAGATGCGATCTACATGGTGGTGATTACCATCAGCACCGTAGGATTCGGCGAGATCGTCCCGCTTAATCCAGCCGGGAGGCTCTTCACCGTCGGATTGATCGGCTCTGGGGCTGGGCTGATGGCCTTCACCTTTAGCGGTGCAGCCGAGTTCATCCTCTCGGGTGAGTGGCAAGAGTATCTCGATCAGCGGAGGCGTCAGCGCATGGTGGAACAGCTCAGCGGGCACACGATTATCTGCGGGTACGGGCGGATCGGCAGGCATGTTGCCGACGAGTTACATGCCCAGGGTCTGCCTTTTGTGATTCTTGATCTTGACGCGGCCAGGGTTGAGCGGGTGCGTCACCGGGGCTACTTGGCCATCCAAGGCAACGCCGCCAACGAAGAACACCTCCAATCGGCGGGGATCGCCCGCGCCAGCAGCCTTGTGTCCGCTGCCAGTTCCGACGCTGAGAATGTCTTTATCGTGCTGACCGCACGCAGTATGCGGGCGGATATCGTTATCGTCGCTCGCGCCAACTTCGATGAGTCTGAGGACAAGCTGCTGCGCGCCGGGGCCACGCGGGTGATCCTGCCCTACCGTATCTGCGGCAGGCGTATGGCAACCCTAATATCCCGGCCCGGCGTGGCCGATTTTCTCGACGAAGTGATGCACGCCAACGAGCTAGAGCTGCTGATTGACCAGGTTGTTCTTGAGGCTAGCTCATCACTCGTCGGACAGACCCTCGGTGCCGCCAATCTGCGCTCACGGCTCGGTATCACCGTCCTCGCCCTCGGACGGCCCGGCGAGCGCGTGGACATTAGCCCCGGCGCACTTGCGCTGCTCGTCCCCGACACCCTGGTGATAGCCCTCGGCACTCGCGATCAACTCCAGGCTCTTGCTGTTCTCGCTCGCCAGGGGTGAGAGGGCATGTCAGCGTCTCGTCGCTTATTTGGCACGAGACAAGGTTTCAGGTGCGAGGTTTCAGGTTTCAGGCTGAGCGCATCAGGATGCCACATTCTGGCCTGAACTGTAAAGTATCTGCGAACCTTGTCCTACCGCAGAAATCACGCTGTCCGGCTAAATGAAGCGAAATTCTTTGCGCCTTTGCGTCTTTGCGTCAAACAAATGTATAGTTTGACGCAAAGACGCAAAGACGCAGCGATTCGCGCACAACACCTGATGAAAAGGGCCGCTGATGCCCGGCTATCGGCTATCGGCTATTGGCTATCGGCTATTTTCACTGCGATCCTAAAGAACCCCTACGCTACTGTTGTCGCCCAGCATCAGGCGGTAGGCCCGAGGCTTCAGGGGGCTGCGGGCCACCTCCACATTCCGCCCAATCAGGCTATCCTCCAGGCGATGCGGCAGTCCGCGCACGGCGCTATGCTCCAGCATAATGCTATGCTCGATCTCGCTATCCTCAATCACGCAGTTATGGTAGATCGAGGTGAACGGGCCGACATACGAGTTCAGGATGCGCGTCTTCTCGCCGATAATCGCCGGCCCACGAATAGTACTATTGATGATCTCCGCCCCCGCCTCAACGATCACCTTCCCGATCAGTTGCGAGTCACGATCAACATAGCCCTGGATCGCCGGGGCCATTTCCTCCAGCACTAGGCGGTTTGCCTCCAGCAGATCGTCTTTCTTGCCGGTGTCAATCCACCACCCCTCGTGAATATAGGGGTAGACCAGATGACCATTACTGACCAGCCACTGGATCGCGTCAGTGATCTCCAGTTCGCCGCGAGCCGAGGGGCGAATCGCGGTAACGGCTTCCCAGATGTGGTGGTCGAACATGTAGATCCCTACCAAGGCCAGATCACTGCGCGGATCGCGGGGCTTCTCGACCAGACGCATAATCCGGCCTTCCTCGTCGAGTTCGGCCACGCCAAACGAGCGCGGGTCGGCCACTTTCTTGAGAACGATCTGCGCGTTATAGTCGCTCTGGCCAAACTGCTGGATCAGCGGGCTGATCCCGCCCTGGATGCAGTTATCGCCGAGAAACATCACAAAACGGTCATCGCCGAGGAATTTGTGGCTAATCTTCACCGCGTGGGCCAGGCCCGCAGGCGCATCCTGCGGGATGTAGGTAATCTGCACGCCCCAGCGCCTGCCGTTGCCCACGGCAGCGCGGATCTCATCACCGGTGTCGCCGATCACAATCCCAATATCGTCAATCCCGGCATCGCGGATCGCCTCGATCACACGGAAGAGAACCGGCTTATTCGCCACCGGCACAAGTTGTTTCGCACTTGTATAGGTGATTGGGCGGAGGCGCGTGCCTTTCCCGCCGCTGAGTACAAGACCTTTCATTGTCATGCATCTTTCTGTGTCATGTTTCACTGCCCGCGCCGTTGGGCGGGTCGAGCGATTCTACTCGTAATTGCCAGACAAGGCAAAGACGCCAAAAGAGCGACGTGAGAGTCTTCGCGCCTTTGCGCCTTTGCGTCAAACGTGTGTATGGTTTGACGCAAAGGCGCAAAGGCGCAACAAAGAGCGGCGTGGGCAATAAGCCCACGCCGCTCTTTGTTATTCTCTGCGTGAGATCTAGCGATAGGGCCTAATCGCGCCGACAAAGTGGTTCTGCCAGTAGCTGCCCCACACGCCCGAGACCTGCACACCATAGCTCGGGGTCATCGCGTGAACCATTTGGCCACCACCGATGTAGATCGCCACGTGCGAGATACCACGCTCGCCGCCGGTGCCCGCGAAGAAGACGAGGTCGCCAGGGGCAAGGCTACCAAGATTACCGATCATCGCGCCGTAGCTTGTGCTGAACTGACCAGCGGCGCTATGGGGCAGACCTATGCCGAACTGGCGGTAGACATAGCTCGTCAGGCCGCTGCAGTCGAAGCCGCCAGGGCCACTGCCGCCCCAGCGATAGCGGTAGCCGACGAACTGCACCGAGTAGCCGGCAACGTCGCCACTTGCCGGGATGTTGATCGCCCTACCAGAAGAACCCCGGGTAGCAGGACTGATGCGGCTCGGCAACGCCGGGATGTTATCCGTCGTCGGCACACGTCGCACCGCCATCGGCGAGATCTTGAGCAGATCCGAGAAAATCCACGCCTTCGTGCCATTGTCGAGCTGAACCTTAAACCAATCCTTGTACTTAGCCAGCAACGCCACCTGAGAACCCGCATTCACCGAGCCGACTCGATCATAGGCAGATCCCGGCCCCTTGCGCATGTTCACTGCATCCTCAAGGACGGCACCAACCAGGAGCGGGTTCGGGTCGGGGATTGTCTGAGAGACAGGCACCCGATTCACGACACCGTCCACAATCGTAAGGAACTCCTGCGTTACCCAGCCGTACTGGCTGCCGTACTCCACCAGGAACCAGCCCTGAAACTGCTCGACGAGGGTGA
The DNA here is from genome assembly GCA_037134395.1 of Chloroflexales bacterium. Classification (GTDB taxonomy): domain Bacteria; phylum Chloroflexota; class Chloroflexia; order Chloroflexales; family Chloroflexaceae; genus Oscillochloris. The sequence continues at coordinate 6,174 of JBAXMH010000190.1, read as the reverse complement.
GTTCCTGCCCCGCACCCATACGCGCCATACTCACGTAGTTCGTGCCAGGGCCATCGCGCAGGTTCAGACCCTCCTGAACCACCACGCCAATCTTCGGCGGCGGCGGCGGTGGAATCTGCTCATTGGGGACAACATCGAGGGCGTAGATCACTGCTTCGGGAACATCAACAAGTTCGGCTGCGACCCAGTACAGCGTCGGATCGTCGGATCGTCGGACCTGAAGCCATTCCTCGTGGCGACCGAGAACCTCAATTGACGTGCCGCCACTGATCCGGCTTACATCGTCGTAGGCCAGCCCTGGGCCATTGCGTAACTTCACCACATCGCCCGAGATCGTTGCGGAGACAACGAGCGGGGCAAGCAGTGCGCTGCGTGAGCTGAGTGAGAGCGGTACGGGGAGTGCTTCGCTATCATTCAGGGGGGGGTCGCCAATCTGTGTAAGACTGCTCTTCCCCTCCAGGCTGATCGGGCCGATGCCGACAAGCATATCTTGTGGAGCGGAGATAGCGACTTGGGGGGCAACGATAGGTCGTTCTGGCAGGTTGCTGAGCAAAAGGGAGAGGGGTACGGTCAGAACGACAACCGTATGAAGGAGGAATCGAGTTGGGAGCTTGGAAAGCCACGTGCCGGGGGAGCCAAGCCCAGAAGCAATAGCACCGTTCAGATCTGCAAGTGGCTGAAAGCTTTGTCTGTGAAGATCATGGCGATGGGTAGCTCGGCGTTGAAGCGATTGTAAATCAGTGTGCAGATGCGATGGCGGCTGGTTACGGTTGAGCTCAATCATGGAGCAGTCCACCTCACTCTTGTCCCTGTGGCAGAATAGTGCGAGGCTAACGCCTGCAACACGCTCCTGGTGTCTTTCTGCAACACAGTGGCATATGGGTTGGGATACCGGGAGTCTAGCATAGGTCAGAGATCTCTGCAAGTATCAGCCGAATATCAGCTTACCCGGATCGTTGCGATGTGGTGATAATGAGCTGCCTAACATTCGGCGACAGAGAATACCGTGCTATCAGGTACCTTAGACTCTGTTGCGGTTGATGAACCGCCCCCTTCATACAAAGGTAAAGGCATATTAATATGATCTTGCAGTCCTGTCAACCAAACTCTGGCCTTAGCCGATTACGATACGTTAAAATGCGAATTTACATCGATGGAATTGTAAACCGTTTTCTGGTTTTTTGTAAACAATATTCTTGCTCAATGGCCAGCATCGCCACCCAGCTTATGTCTGCGGGGGTGGCGGTATCAGGCTTTAAGCTATGTGATGATGAGTAACTGATAGGCGAAGTACGAACCTGATAATTATTGTCACAGGTAATGAACGAAGACTCACACTGCACGCATGCGTGTTCTTTGTGCGTGACATAGCCCACGCAACCGAATTAGAGGAAGATCGTGAGCTGATCGAGCGGCCAAAACCGTGCGACAACCCGTCCGATCACGTGGTTTCCGGGCACCGGCCCAAACTGACGTGAGTCGTGACTCACGGGCCGATTGTCGCCGAGGAAGAAGTACTCATCCGCTCCAAGAGTGAGGGCACAGTAATTGGAGCAGTCGGTGAAGACATTGATGTATGGTTCGGAGAGACGCTGCCTATTCACAAAAACCGCGCCGTCGTGGATCGCTATCCGGTCGCCGGGGACACCGATCAGTCGTTTGATCAGCGGTGCCTCGCTCTGATCATCGCTCTCGTAGAAGACGACGATCTGGCCACGCTGGAGACCGGCGGCGGCAGCGGCCCCTGGATGTGCGGCATAAGCTGAACCGTTTAACCAACTGCCATAGTTACGCTCGGCTTGGCTGACAATGATCCGTTGCCCAGGATAGAAGTTTGGCTCCATGCTGGTCTGCTCGATCTCGAAGCGAGCGATGAGGGTCGTGCTGAAGATTAGCAAGATCAGCGTAAAGAGCATTATCTTGAGGATATCTATCAGTACCCGCCCCGAACGCCGCTGTGGTTTCGGGATGATGGTATTGACCGATAGCGTGAGACGTCGTGTGATTCGTGGCATATTATTAGGCTACTCCTTAGTTCATTTTCACTGTGCTGAGTGTACCACCCCACAGTTACGCCCTACTTATCTACCAGGAATAACATGAAAATAGCCGATAGCCGATAGCCGATAGCCGGGCATCAGGGGCCATTTTCATGCGGCAGCGTACGGTGGAGCCGCTTGGGGAACTGTATTTTCATGTTATATTATCAAACGTATGTTCGTTTCGTGGATCGTAAAAAGGCCGCCCACGCTGTATGCGTGGGCGGCCCCTTTCTCTTTGCGCGAAGATTCAGCGCATCAGAATAATGATTGGGATAATCAGCGCTGCGGCGATGAGCAGCAGCAGGCCAAGGAGCTTAATTTGCTCGGTGGATCGGCGGCGGGCGAGTTCCTGGCGAGCCTCGGGGGCGTAGGCCACATTCGGCTGTTCGCTCATGAGTATCTCGCCAAGGCTCCCCGGCGTCGTGGTCAGGGTCTTCCAGATCGTTGATACTAGCGTGCCCACCGTCACTAGGGGCGGTGCCCAGTACGCCTCGTCGGGTCGAAGGGAGCGCCCGGTGAGGGCGCAGCGGATCTCGCTATCAATCTGCACAGTGCCGTCCTCCTGACCTCGACGTGCCGACTGGCTGATCAGATCAACGGGCATAGCAGAACCTCCTTATGCGTGCAGCATGCAATGAGTCTAATGATGCGTGTGCGGCAGCGCTGCCCCTGGACTCTCCCCTCACCGACACTATGAGACGCGGCGCACAAATCGCTCGATTCGCTCCAGAGCTTCTTCGATCTTATCCATTGATGTGGCGTAGCATGCGCGTACATGGCCAGCCCCGCTTGGCCCAAAGGCGTCACCGGGAACCACCGCAACCTGCTCCTCCATCAGCAGCCGATCACAGAACTGATCGCTGGTGAGTCCGAGGTGCGCAATTGACGGGAAGGCGTAAAATGCGCCCTGCGGCTCAAAGGTCGGCAGGCCGATGCTATTCAGCCCGCTCACGATCACCCTGCGGCGGCGGTCGTACTCGGACACCATGGCCTGTACGCTCTCCTCGCCGAAGCGTAGCGCCTCTAGGCCAGCGTGCTGGCTCATGGTTGGTGCCGACATAATCGCGTACTGGTGAACTTTGCGCACCGCAGTGGTGATGTCCTCTGGGGCGGCCAGCCAGCCCAGGCGCCAGCCGGTCATGGCGTATGCCTTCGAGAAACCACCGAGCAAGATCGTCCGCTCACGCATACCCGGCAAGCTGGCGAAGCAGATGTGTTCCACCCCGTAGACTAGCCGGTCGTAGATCTCGTCTGAGATCACCAGCAGATCGTGGCGCTCGGCCACTGCGGCTGTCTCAAGCATACGCTCGCGGCTCAGCACGGCGCCGGTGGGGTTGTTTGGGTAGCCGGTCAGGATGGCTCGCGTGCGCGGCGTGACCGCCGCCTCAAGGGCTGCGCCGCTCACCTGGAATCCGTCGGCGGCGCTGGTGGGCACGTACACGGGTATGGCATCGGCGAAGATGATTGAGGCCGGATAGGCCACGAAACACGGCTCAGGGACAAGCACCTCATCGCCGGGATTGAGGACGGCGAGGGTTGCCCCAAGCATGGCCTCACTCACGCCCACGGTGATCAGCAGTTCGTTATCAGGGTGGTAGTCTATGCCGTAGCGCGTGTTGATGTGGGCGGACAATGCCTCCCGCAGTTCCTTGAGGCCCGAGTTTGAGGTGTAGGACGTGGATCGATCAATCGAGCGTTTGCCGGCCTCGCGAATAGCCGTGGGTGTAATAAAATCGGGCTCGCCGACGCCAAGCGAAATCACGTCGGGCATGGTAGCCGCGATGTCGAAGAAACGACGGATGCCAGAGGGGGGAACGGTATTGACGCGGCGCGAGATACGGTCGGACGACATAGCGGCTCCTGTCTGGTTGGCCGCACCCCTCGCCATTGAGCGGGCGCAGATTATCTTACCACAGCGGTTCGGTGTCTACTAGGATCATGGGGATGACCCTAGTACTGGTTTTGAGCAGTTGCCATTATATACGTGAGCGACGGGTAGGTTGCGTGAGGTGGTACTATGGCCCCGATGAACACACACGCGAAGAATCATCGTCCTGACTGGTTCTGGTGGCTGCTGGTCGGGCTGATCACCTCTGGTGCCCTGCTGCTGCGGGTGGCCACAATCCGCCAGAGCCTGCCGTATGTTGATCACCCCGACGAGCCCAATCCGATCAACTATGTGATTGATATGCTGCGCACGGGCGATCCAAACCAGCATTTCTTCCAAAAACCCTCACTCTTTGTCTACCTGCTATTGAGCGTCCTGAGCGTCCATTACCACATGGGCGTTGCCGCTGGTACCTACGGCGATCTAAGCCAGATGACGATCACCACCTACCTGGTGACGACGCTGCCGGGATTTTTTGTTGTATCGCGCTGGGTTTCGGCCAGCTTTGGCGCACTCACGGTTCTGGCTGCCTACAGCCTGGGGACGCGAGGTGCGGGCCGGGTCGCGGGCATCGTTGGCGCACTCTTTGTGGCCCTGCTGCCCTACCACCTGAAGTTCTCGCAGTGGGCTACCACCGATGTCACAGCGTCGTTTATGGCATGCCTGAGCCTCGGCGCGGCAATTTTGGCCGCTCGGCACAACCGCTGGCGGGCCTACCTCGTGGCCGGTGCCTTCGCTGGCTTTGCTGCCTCGACCAAGTACAACGCTGGGATTGTGGCCGGAGCGATTGTCGTCGCTGCCGTGGTTGCCAAAAACGATGAACAAAGCGATGGGCAAGCAGAGCTTGCCCATCGCTTTGTTCATCAAATGTCTCGCCTGATCGCTGCGGGGGCCGCTGCGGTGGCCTGCTTTGTGGTGGGAACGCCCTATGCGCTGCTGAGCTTTGGCGAGGTAGGCGGCGGGGTGGTGCGGCAGTGGGGCAATTATAGCGGTGAGAACGGGCAGTACCGGGGCGCGTGGAACCTGGGTGGCTACATCGAGTTTTTTACCTCTGAAGGGCTGAGTCCGTTGCTCTGCGTGGCGGTCTTCGTCGGGCTGATCCTGCTGGGCTGGCGTCGCCCGCGTGTGCTGGCGGTTTGGCTAGGATTCGCCCTGCCCTCTCTGCTCATCCACCTCTCGCGGCCAACTCACTTTATGCAGAATATGCTGCCGTTGCTGGTAGCCTGCGCCCTGCCCGTGGGGGTCGCTGTGGTTGAGGTGGGTCGCTTGGGTGCCCGGTATCGCCCATCCGTTGGCGTGGGGATTGGGGCGATAGTAGCGACAATCCTGCTGCTGCCAAGTACCCTCACCAGCGCGGCCTACGTGGGCCGTCAGGCTGTCGGCGACTCGCGGGTGCAGTTGGTGAGTTGGATTGACCAGAACGTGCCGCCAGGGACGCGCATCGCCGCTGAGCTGAAGCCGATCCCCGGCGATACTGAGCAGCGCTGGACAGACGTTCCCTCCCTGGCGGCCCATGACATGGCCTGGTACCGCGCCCAGGGCTACGCCTACCTGGTACTTTCGGCAAAACGCTGGGGCCAGCTTGAGCCAACGCCAGCCTACGCGCATCTGCTCAGCGCGGGCGTGGTGGCCGAGTTTGGCTCGTCGCGCCGCGACGACATGCTTGGCCCTCGGCTCCTGGTGGTCGCCACCGGCCTCGCTCCCGCCGACGTACCGCGTCCGATTCCCGGCGAACTGCGCTTCGGCGGGGCCAGGCTGCTTGGCCTCGCCGTTGGCGTCCCCTCGGCAGATGGGAAGCCGCCCATGCTCGTGCCAGACGGCACCCTCAGGCCCGGTGGCGTTCTGGGCCTGCGCACGTTCTGGCAGGTTGACGAACCCTTCGCCGACGACTTCTCCCTCTTCGTCCACCTAATTGATGTCAACGGCGGGGTGCCCACCCAGCGCGACGCGCCGCCCTGGCAGGGACGATTCCCCACCCGCACGTGGCGGGTGGGGACAATGGTGGTAGACGCCAACGATGTCTACCTGCCGCCGGGACTGGCCCCCGGCACTTACCGTGTCGTGGTAGGCATGTTTAACCCGGCCAGCGGCGCACGTCCCGTTGTTACCTTCAACGATGCGCCGGTGCCTATCGGCGAGTACGAGGTTGCCACGATCACGGTAGTGCCGTAAGATAAGGTTCGTGGGTGCTTTACAGTTCTACCCCCCCTAGCCCCCCCGCACGCGGGGGGGGACAATGCATTG
>JBAXMH010000189.1:0-9754 GCA_037134395.1 Chloroflexales bacterium | reverse complement strand
AGAAAGAGATCCGGCTCCCCTCCCCCCGCGTGGGGGAGGGGTTGGGGGTGGGGGAACGGGCGGCAAACTGAGGATTTTGCATCAGCCCTGAACCCTCACCCTCCAGCCCCCTCTCCCAGAACGGGAGAGGGGAGCCGAATGCACTCTCGTGCAGAATCTCCCCTCTCCCCCGGTGGGAGAGGGGCAGGGGGTGAGGGGGCACGGTTGGCACGAGATCGGCTGTCAGGAGAACTCGGTTGCCCCTTGACCAACCGGGTTCCATGCTATACTGGCGGGCGCCAACAGCCGACGGCGGCGGCACGGATGCCGTATCGCCCACATCGAGGCTGCCACATCGGAGGAAATATGTCAACGCTGATCGAAGAAATTATCGCCCGCGAGGTGCTTGACTCGCGTGGAAACCCGACGGTTGAGGTGGACGTACGGCTAGAGAGCGGGGAAGTTGGCCGGGCAATTGTGCCCAGCGGTGCCTCCACTGGTGCCCACGAGGCTCTGGAACTGCGCGACGGCGATAAGGCTCGCTACGGTGGTAAGGGTACGCTTAAGGCGGTTGAGTTCGTCAACAACGATATCGCGGAGGCGCTAGAGGGTCTGGATGCTGCCGACCAGATCGGCATTGATCAGGAACTGATTACCCTCGACGGAACTCCCAATAAGGGCAGGCTCGGCGCTAACGCTATTCTTGGCGTCTCGCTGGCTACCTCAAAGGCGGCCGCCGCTGCCTTCGGCCTGCCGCTCTACCGCTACCTGGGCGGTGTCTTCGCTCATACACTGCCCGTACCGATGCTGAACATTATGAACGGCGGCCAGCACGCCACCAACTCCACCGACTTCCAGGAGTTTATGGTGATGCCGGTGGGAGCCGAGTCCTTCCGCGAGGGTCTGCGCTGGGGTTCTGAGATCTACCAGAGTCTCAAGAAGGTGCTCCACGCCCGTGGTCTGGCTACCACCGTCGGTGATGAGGGCGGATTCGCCCCGAGCCTGCCCAGCAATGAGGCCCCGCTCCAGGTGATCATGGAGGCGATTGAGAAGGCGGGCTATAAGCCCGGTGAGCAGGTGATGCTGGCCATGGATCCGGCTACCACCGAGATCTACAAGGACGGCAAGTACCACCTTACCCGCGACAACCAGATTCTCAGCAGCGCCGAGATGGTTGACTACTGGGTTGATATTGCTAACCGCTACCCGCTGATCTCGCTGGAGGACGGCCTGGCCGAGGACGACTGGGAGGGCTGGAAGCTTCTGCGCGAGAAGCTCGGCCATAAGGTTCAGTTGGTCGGCGACGATTTCCTGGTCACCAATGTCACCCGCCTCCAGAAGGCGATTGACGCCAACGCCGCGAACTCCATCCTGATCAAGCTCAACCAGATCGGCAGCCTCACCGAGACTCTGTCGGCCATCCAGTTGGCCCAGCGCCACGGCTGGACCGCCGTGGTCTCGCATCGCTCCGGCGAGAGCGAGGATGTCACCATCGCCGATCTGGTGGTGGCTACCAACGCTGGCCAGATCAAGACCGGTGCCCCGGCCCGCACCGACCGGATCGCTAAGTACAACCAGCTCCTGCGCATTGAGGAGGAACTCGGCGGTGCTGCCAAGTACGCCGGCAAGGCCGCCTTCCAGGTTAAGTTCTAACTGCTCTCTTCCAACAGAAAAGGGGCCGACGCTTCCGCGTCGGCCCCTTTTCTGTTGGATTCTACTGCGCCCAGAGCGGCCAGCGATCCTGCGCCGCGTTGTTTGTGATCTGGCTCACGTTGTTCCCACTCAGATCCATTGTGTAGATCTCGAAGTCGCCGTCGCGGTCGCTGGCAAAGGCCAGCTTTGTGCCATCTGCCGACCAGGTCGGCGAGTCGTCAGTGGCGTTGTTTGTCGTCAGCCGTCGCTCGCCCCCGCCGTTATCCGTGTTGATCGTGTAGATTTCGTAGTTGCCCTCACGGTTGCTGGCAAAGGCAATCGTCTTGCCATCAGGCGATACGCGGGCGAAGCGGTCGTCGCTCTTGTTGTTGGTGAGATTGACCACATTCAGCAGGCGAGCGTCAACACTCCAGCTCGCATCGTTGTTGTAGGCAATATCGGCACGATACACATCGTAGTTGCCCGTGCAGTTGCTCACCCAGTAGATCCGTCGTCCGTTTGGCGACCAGGTCGGTGACTCGTTCGCGCAGCCTTGGCCGGTAAGCTGGATGGGGTTATTGCCGCTCGCATTCGTAATGAATAGCTCCTGCGCGCCCATCCGGTCACTCACAAAGATGATCTTGGTGCCGTCTGGCGAGTAGCTGGGGTTCGCGTCGCTGCCGGTGCCGTTCGGGAAGTTGCCTGGGTAGGGGCCGTTGGGCGGTACCTGTGTACCATCTCCGTAGCTCAGCCGCCGGACATACGCGCCAGGGCTGGTTTCGCCGTTTGCAACCGCCACCGAGTCAAGCTCGAAGATCTGGCGGAACTTCGCATTGCTGCGCCGCGAGTCAACCAGGAGCGTGACCTGGTTGGGATCCCAGCTGCGTCGCCACGAGAAGGCAACCGTCTCTTGTGTGTTACTCGTGATCCGACGACCGCCCCCGTTGGCGTTGGCGACGTACGTTTCCCAGTACTTGCCGCCGGTATCAATGTCTGAGGCGTAGACGAGAGGTAGGTTTGGCTCGGATGAGGCCCAGGGCGTCCCAAGTTGCGGGTAGCGCCACTGAAAATAGTGCTGACCGACGTTGCCCATCTCCACCTTGTAGCCCTCCGGGTTTGTGGGTACATAGGTCAGCACGCGCCGCTCAAAGAGCTGTACCAGCACATCCTTTGTCTCATTGCCCACCTGCGCCTGCGTCCAGTAGGCATCGGTGATCGGCAGTCCCATTGCGAAGAGCCAGTCCACCACCGGGCCATTCTGCACCTTGCCGGTGTCAATCTTGCCCTGTAGGTTCATAAAGTCCCAAAAGACCTGCGGGATGTTGTGGCCGGTGACGCTGTTATACTGGACGATCTTGGTCTCGGGCAGAGCCAAGTCGCCGCGCTGTCCCAGGTTGCCGCTGCGATCGAGGGTGGCGGAAATTTTCTCGTTCAGGCGCTGCGGATCGCGGTAGCCGTTATCCACCGTGGCCACGCCCGCAAAGGCGTTGTAGCCCGGTGAGCTTACGTTAGCGTTGCGTGGATTGCCTGCTACCGGCACATCAGCCGCCGCACGCGAGTCGGCGTCGTAGGGGTCGTTGCCAAGCTGCACGCGCCCGCTCACCAGTTCCTTCACCAGCAGCCCATTGGTGACGCCCTGGCTGGGGCCGGAGCGATCAGCCGGGTTGTTGATCTCCATGCGCGCTTTGTCGAAGTACTGCACGGTGCGCAGGCCATTCTCGCCCTGGCGGTAGAACTCGGCGTAATCGAACCAGGGGTTTGGCCCCCAGTACCAACTGCGCCCGCCGCGCACAACCCCGCTGTCGGTGCGAGTCCACACGTTGCTAAACCGTGCATCCGCAAACTGACCGCGTGCGCCGTCGAAGGGTGCCGCGCCGACGGGGATTGCCGCCAGGGCAGTGGCACCGAGGGTGAGAGCGGTAAGTAGCATGCCACCGCTCCGTCGAAGTGTTCCAAACACCATATGACCCTCCTTAAGAATCATGGGGCGTCCAGTTTACCACTGGACTGCGACCCTCATGGGTTAAACGATCTGCATAACTCACAAGTTTCTAGTGATTCTCGCTGTACATAGCAGATGTTGTGTCATCACTATAGCGCATAAAGACACAAAATGGAATGATCGCTGAATCGCATCTGGCTCGTGGGAGTATGAAGAAGGTATGAGGTGACTATCAGACTACGAGGGAGGGGCGTAACGTTATTTTCCCCGAATCTTTTTCACCAACGCCCGCTCTTCATCCCCCACCCCGCCCAGCAGCCAGAGGGCGAGGATGTAGGTAGGTGCAGACACCAGGATGGCGGCAGCGCTGCCGAGAGGGGAACCCAATGGCCAGCGCAGGGCCAGCATCGCTGCACCCATCGCCAGGGCGGCCAGCAGCGGTCGCCACGATAGTCCGGCTACGCCGGGGGCGAGTCCCTCACTCACCAGCAGCGGGCGGAAGACCATGTAGAGCACGCACTCGGAGAGTATCGTGATTGCCGCTGCCGCGTACAATCCCCACTCAGGCCGACCGAGCAGCAGAGTCGCTGTGGGGATGGACAGCATGTTCGCCGCTAGATTGCAGACCGCGCCGATCAGAAAGGCCCGCGTGATCGCCGCCTGACGATTGACCGCGATCAGCACGTATTGGAGCAACCCGTTGGCGAAGGAGAGCGGTAGAAACCAGGCCAGGATCGCCAGTACCGTCACTGAGGGCAGGTACGCGGCGAAGTTGCGCCGGGCGAAGATCCAGACCAAGTCACTCGACAGGACACACATGCCCATCGCCAGCGGAAAGGCGATCAGCAGCAGCAGATGAAGGGTGCGCCGCTGTGCGTCGGCCATCGCCGACCGTTCCCCAGCGGCGCGGCGGGCCAGCAGCGGGAAGACGGCGAAGGTCACAGCAGGAGGCAGCACCAGGGCGATATTGAGCAACTGGTAGGGCAGGGCGTACTGCTGCACCAGAATGTCGGCTTGTGCGCCGCCAAATCCACGTACAATGAACATATCGAAGCGAAAGAAGACCACGCTGAGCAGATTGTTCAGCATCAGCGGGAACGCATGCGGTACCAGGGCGATGATTGCGGTGCGATCCCAGGCCAAGGATGGCCGAAAGAACGTTCGTGTCTGGAGCAGAAAGAAGATCCCGGCGGTGAGGCTGCTTACCCCCACGGCTGACCACGCCAGGCCAAGGACACCCCAGCCCAGCAACAGCACGCTGATCCGGGCCAGAAAGCTGATCGCCGCCGTAATCACCTCTATCAGCGCGGGCACTTCCATACGCTCGGCGGCGTTGTAGAGCGCCGTCACCGCTCCCGAGTAGGCACTGGGGATGAGTGTGAGGATCAGCACCCAGATCGCTTGTTGGCCCCCGGCGCTGAGCGGTTCACCCAGGCCCAGACTGCCGATCACGGCGTAGGCTCCGATCACCAGCAGGGCGACCGGCACCGCCCCGGCGATGACCAGCAGCAGGCGCAGGCTCAGGGTAGCGCCGAAGAGTCGCGGCGCGGCGTCAGGATCGCGGGCCACCTCGCGGGTGAGCAGCACACCCAGGCCAAACTCGCTAAAGGTGCCGAGGTATTGGGCCACCAGCAGAGCCGCCAGGCTGTAGGTGCCTACTTCTGCCGGGGCCAGCGAGCCAACCAGCACAAACAGCACAACCGTATCAAGCCCGCGCACCAGCAGGCGCAGTCCGAAGGTGACGGCACTGTTTTTAAAAATCCGCCGCGCCGCATTCCCCGGCTCGTCCCGGTAGAAACGTCGCCAGAGCAGCGCGCCCACCGCCGCAGCCACCAGTACCCCGATCAAAATGACAACAATGAGGGAGATTCGCACGTTTATCGCTCAGTCTCAATCCAGGTTCGTCGCCCGTCGCTGACAAGATTGACGGTGCCATCATTCTTCTCGTGGTAGAGGTTTGGGCTGAACCTGCGGCGCTCGGTATAGCTGAGCAGAACTGGCGTGGCGGACTCGTAGGCGCTCGTGAAGATGATCGCCCTCGGGCGCAGGGTGGCCAGCAGGGGTGTGTCAAGATCACGCTGCCACGGGTAGGCCAGGGCAGCTAGCGGCATACCCGCCGCCTGATTGGCCGCCGCATCCCCAAGTTTTCCGCCGCCGTGGATCATCGCCCGCGTCGCCCCGTATGTGATTAGCAGCACCGCACCACCCTCATCGCCCGGTGCCGCCGCCAGCACCCGCAGGCTCGCCCCGTCACCGAGGTCGAGCCACGTACCTGATCGCAGCGCACGCACGGGTGTTTCAAGCAGATCAACGAGCCGCCGCCATTCACTGGCAGTGCCTCCCGATTCCATCTCCGGCGGCGCGAAGGCCATGTCGGGCCGGTAGCGAGCGAGGGCTGCCACCTGCCCCGGCATGTGTGCGCCATCGGCGGATGTGAGTACTACGGCGGCCAAATCACGTCGCCAGAAGGGCATAATTCGGCCCAGAAGCGTCGCCAGCAGGGCCGGATCGCTCCCACCGTCAATCAATACACAGAGACCCGACGGTGCCTGTACCAGAAACGCATCGCCGGGTGTGTCAAGAAAGTAGATGTGGACATGTCCGTCGGGCCGCTGTACCCATGCCACACCAAGCAGAACCATCACCATCGCCAGGAGCCATCCTGCCGCCCGCAGAGCCGCCGGTCGCCGATCACTCGTCGCAGCATCCATTGAGATTCCCCTCCCCGCGATGAAAAAGGGTAGCGCAGGCATCCTGCCTGCGCGGGCAAAAATGCCTGCGCTACCCTATCTTTCGCATCAAAACATGTACCGGAGGAGAAGAGTCAGAGGATGCGCAATCTGCAATCTGCAATCAAAAATCCGCAATCAAAAATCACCCTGCCAGAGCAACCACCTCGATCTCAATGCGGGCTTCCCTGGGCAGGCGGGCCACCTGTACCGTTGAGCGGGCTGGAGGATCGGTGCTGAAGAACTCGGTATAGGCCGCATTCATCGTGGCAAAGTCGCCCATATCGGCCAGAAAAACTGTCACCTTCACCACATTGGACAGCGTGCTGTCGGCAGCGGCGAGGACAGCCGAGATATTCGCAAAAATCTGGCGTGTCATCGCGTCAATGTCGCCACCGACAAGCAGACCGCTGGCCGGGTCAACAGGGAGCTGGCCGGAGAGAAAGATCAGGTTGCCAGCGCGGACGGCCTGTGAGTAGGGGCCGATGGCTGCGGGCGCGTTCTGGGTCGTGATAACCGTTCGCTGCATACGAGATTCTCCTTCAATGGCATCATAGTGGGGACGGGTCATTATAGCACCCTGGGAATGACGAAGAGCTACGGATCAAACCGTCCGTAGCGTGTAAGATGGTGGCAGCAATCCGCAATCCGCAATCAGGACATCCTCATGCCCGGCTGCTACAACGACCTTGACCTGAGTCCAAACCCGTTGGAACTGGCCCGTCAATCCCGTGCGACAGGAGCTGGTTACATTGATCTGACCAGCAGTAATCCCACTCAGCAGGGGTTGCTTTTTCCTCCTGAGGTGCTGCGTGCCGCCGCCGAGGGCTATTGGGAGTCCCGGCGCTATGCGCCCGATCCGCACGGTAGTTCGCTCGCCCGCACTGCTATCGCCGCCTACTACGCCAATCGTACCCCGCCTCTCACGCTGAATGAGGATGATATTTTCATCACTGCCAGCACGAGCGAGGCATACGGGCTGCTCTTCGCTCTCCTGGCCGATCCTGGCGACAACCTGCTCGCACCGGCTGTCACCTATCCACTCTTTGAGTATCTAGCTGCCCTGCGCGGTATCGAGCTACGGCCCTACGATTTGATCGAGGACGAGGGCTGGCGAATTGACGGATCATCGCTGCTGGCTGCGGCAAATCGCCGTACCCGTGGCGTGCTGATCATCTCACCGCACAACCCCACCGGCGCAGTGGTAGCTACCCCCGTGGCCGAGATGAGTCGCCTTAGCCTGCCCGTGATCTGCGACGAGGTTTTTGCACCATTCAGCTATGCAGCCCCGCCCGCCCCACCCTTCGCGACAGTCCACCCGGATCTGCCCATTTTTACGTTGAATGGCATATCAAAGCTGTTTGCTCTGCCCGATATGAAGCTGGGATGGGTGGCCCTGAGCCATGCCGCCGTGGTGTACAGTGGTCGGCTTGAATTGCTTAACGACACCTTTCTCGGTGCAAACAGCCTTACCCAACATATGCTGCCACAGCTCTTTGCCACCGGGATGCCGTTTGTTAACTCGATGATCGCCCGCGTCCGGGACAACCTTGACGCTGCCCTGTCTACTTTTGCACACCACCGCTGCCTGCGGGCCAGGGCACCTGACGGTGGTTACTACCTTTTCCCAGCGGTTGATGGTTGGGATGATGAAGAAGCTCTCGCCCTGCACCTGCTTGATCACGGCGTCCTTGCCCACCCAGGCTTTTACTACGGTGATGTATCGGGTGCCCACCTGATGATCTCCGCCCTAACCGAGCCTGCCGCCTTCCGCGAGGGAGTCGCCCGCATTGCGGCGGCCCTTGGTGCGTAAGGCATATTTCAGATTGCAGATTTTAGATTGCAGATTTGCCGCAACAGGACGCGGTATACCTACCCAAATCGTCACGCTGGTTTGAAACATGCGTAAGACCAAGGTTCGCAGCTACTTTACAGTTCAGGCCAGAATTTGGCATCCTGATGCGCTCGATCTAAAACCTGAAACCGCGAACCTGAAACCTTGTCCAAGGTACGAATCGCCCATTGTGTAGGCGTATGAAGGTTGCATCCGTGCGTACCCTCGTATATACTTGCGATGGCTGACGGTGGCATAGCGATGATCGTGTTTCTCTACCTTATTTACTCCTGAGGAGCCGGGGTGTCAGATCACTCGCCAAAGTCTGCTGCGCTGCCAAGCGATGTGGATCAGTCTCTGCTTGACGCGCTCCTCCATGATACGGTGCCGAGTCGGCGTGAGCAGTTGCACCCCTCCCGTCTCCACTCGGCATCTGAGCAGCGCCGCGAGGCGTTGCAGCCCTACCTCCTGCGCACATGGCTCGACCGCGCCCTACAGATCGGGGAGCGTGCGCTCGTACTCTCTGCCGCCGCCGTCTTTCTCTACTGGCTTGCCGATGGCTATGGCCGTGACTGGATTCACGAACTGCGCAGCGCACAATCCGCCCAGGCCGCCGTTGCTACGGCCATTGTCGCGACGCCAACCATGGGCCTGCCCAACACGGCCCCGCCAGCGGTGGCCCCTGATCTACCGGCACTTCCCTTCACCACACCTGATATGCTCGAAGGCTCGCCAGCCAATTCGGATTTTCTGGCACCCCAGCAGGTTCTCGCCATGCCTGCGGCTGCAGACCCACGCCCACAGCGGCTGATCATTCCCTCTATTGGCGTTGATACGCCGGTAAAGGATGTTTTTGTCGTTGATGGGGCGTGGCAAGTGGCTGACTATGCGGCGGGCTACCATAATGGCACTGCACTGCCTGGCAATATGGGCAACACCGTCCTTTCTGGCCACGCTGGTCTGCGTGGCGGGGTTTTCCGCAACCTTGGTGGCCTCAGTTCAGGTGATGATGTGATGATCGAGACGGGCGGCTGGAGCTATACCTACCGCGTCCGCACTATCGCGTCGGTCTGGCCTACGCAGATTGAGGTGATGAATCCGACGCCCATTCCTGTGCTTACCCTGATTACGTGTACAAACTGGGATACGCAGCGTCTGATTGTGGTCGCTGATCTGATCAGCTCTCGACCGCGCATCTGAAGCGAGGAAATGCTATGCAGCCGCCTGCCAAAGGCCGTCCCCCAACCCAAGCTGGCCGTGGCCGCGCTCCTGCCCGTTGGACGGGATGGGAAATAGCGCTGATCGTACTCAGCACATTGATGATTGCGTTCCCGCTTTACGCGGAAGTGACGCGCTGGATTATGCCGCCCCTGGCCCCCGCGCAAGCGAGTACGCCGAGTGCCAATCCTGCCGCAGTGGCCACGAGTGTTCCTATCGCGAGTACGAATGCGCCGCCGACCAATCCGCCACCGACCGCAAAGAATAACGGCCCATCTCTCAATGCGCTGCCGCCGACAATTACGCCCCGATGGACGAGTACGGCTGGGCCTAGCACCAATACGCCGACGGGTGGCGCGACCAACACCCCGACGAGCGCCGCGACCAACACCCCGACGGGTGGCGTGACCAATACCCCGA
>JBAXMH010000188.1:0-9833 GCA_037134395.1 Chloroflexales bacterium | reverse complement strand
TCAAACCTTCACCAGAATCATAGCCCATCATACAATCATGCCATCATAGTGATGATGTCCCTACTCGTCACTCTGCTCCGTAAGCATTACTCAAACCTTCACCAGAATCATAGCCCATCATACAATCATGCCATCATAGTGATGACTTGATTTCATGATGTCCCTACTCTAATCACGCCCGATCAGCGCATGCATCGCAGCGCAGTTCACCCCGCCGAGTGAGGGCCAGCGTGTAGGTGGGCCGGTTGCAGGTGGGGCAATCAATGGCGTCAGTCTTCTCGGTGAGCGGATCCCAGCTTATGCTGAAGGTTGGCGAGGGTGTCTGCTTTGGGGCGATGAGTCGGGCGCGCAGGAAGAGTCGCGGGGCGCTCAGGTGGAGCAGGTTGCGTAGGCGCAACTGGGCGCGCACACCCGCTTTGCGGCGCAGTTCGTCAATGCGCAGGGCCGCCTCACGCCCCAGAGCAACCTTACGCTGAGCCAGGGGCGCGGTATCCTCGCCCTTGGCCGTGGCTTTTGTCATCCGCACAACAAGATCCTCGGCCATGTCGGCAAAGTAGCGTTCCATACGCTCAATCTCGCGGTCGGCCCGCCCCTGACGCTCGCGCTGCTGACTGTTCGCCTCCGTCACCACGCTTCGCACCACGCGCTCACGGGCAATTAGATAGGCTCGCTCCAACGGAATCGCCGGGGCGTCGGGAAAGGCCCAGCGCCGCTCGTCGCCCAAGCCGGGGTGGGCCAACAACGGCTCCAGGTGGCGTACCAGCCGCCCGTAGCGCCGATCTACTGCTGCCGAGATCAGCGCCTGAGTTTTCTCATCGCCCAGGTAGCTCACCTCAAACCAGCAGATGCAGTGCGCAACGTAGTACGGGCGCGGCGCGGCCAACTCCAGATTCATCCCTGCTGGAACGTGCAGATCGCGCCGCACCTGCTGATCCAGCCGGTAGGGCTGCAGATTCATGTCGTCGTGGTAGATGTGGGCCACCTGCCCGCGTTCCTGGGCCGCGCTCAGCAACTCGGCGAGCAGGGGCAGGCCAAAAGTGAGCAACTGGGCACTAGGGTGTTCGGGCAACGCCTCGGGATCGAAGGTGAGACGGATCGGCTGCTCGGTGTCAGGCCAGAGAACATCGTAGACCTGTGGCTCGATTTCATCCCACAGACCATCAACCGCCTCGGCGTAATCGCGCAAAAAATGCTCCAGGGGTGTGATCATGCCTAGCCCTCCGGGGCAAATCGCTCGCCAAACAGCTTATCGTCGTGGGCGCGCTGGCGCTGGTAGGCTCCGCGTGCCGCCACGAGGCGCTCGCCAAGCTGATCAATGGCGGTGTAAAAGGCGGCATCATCCGGCGCGGAGGCCCACATGTCGGCCAGTAGATCCTCAAACTCCTGCTCGTCGTCGAGGTTGCCCAGGATCATATCCACTTCGCCGATCACCAGTTCAAACATGGCGATCTTGGCATCAAGCAGGTGCAGGATGGCCGACTCCAGGGTGTTGGCAGCAGCCAGATTGAAGACATAGACATCGCGGGCCTGGCCGATCCGGCTGAGCCGCCCAATGCGTTGCTCGATCCGCATCGGATTCCACGGCAGGTCAAAGTTGACAATGCCATTGCAGAACTGGAGATTGCGGCCCTCACTGCCCGCATCGGTTGTCAGTAGCAGGCGGGCTGGGCCACGAAAAGCCGTGACCGCCTCCTCCTTCTGCACACGAGTCAGCCCGCCGTGAAACATGACCACCTGCTCGCCATCTGCGCTCAGGCGGCGCTGGAGCAATGCCTGGGTCTCGCGAAACTGGGTGAAGATCACCAGTTTGTCAGGGAAGGCGCGCACCAGTTCGCTCAGACGATTCAGTTTGGCGTGATCAGTAAGGCTGCGGGCCGTGTCAGCGAGAATTTTTACCGTCTCCCGCTCGGCGACGGGCAGACGCTCGTCCAGGGCCAGCCGCTCCAGGGCAGGTGCAGCAGCAGGACTGGAGCTACCGAGCGCCCTCTGGAGTGAGAGCAGGGTCATGCGGTTGAGCGGGCCGCGCCCCACGCCGGCGTGCAGGTGCCGCCGCACAAACGCAGAAACACCATCGTAGAGCAGACGCTCGTCAGGGGCCAGAGGCACACTCTCGGTACGGGCAATGCGCCGGGTCAGGGTCAAGCCCACCGTCGAGCGCCGGTTACGCACCATCACTTCGGCCAGCAGATCGTGGAGTTGATCCATATTGCGCGGAGTAAGTTTATCGCGCCGATCAACAAACTGCTGCTGGAAAACGCGGGCGGTGCGCAGCAAACCGGGCTGGAGCAGCGTCACCAGGTTAAACAGCTCCTCCATATTGTTCTGCACGGGGGTCGCCGTGAGCAGCAGGATATATTTTTTGCGCAGCTCGGCGGCAAACTGCCAAAGGATGGTGTTACGGTTGCGCAGGTGATGCGCCTCATCAACGATCACCAAATCCCACTCGTGGGCGAGGATGGCCGAGCGGTGCGGCTCACGCTTGGCGGTGTGGAACGAGGCGATGATCCGCTCGTGCAGGCCCCAGGACGCGGCACCCTGCTCGCGGAAGATCGGGTCGTCGTAGGCAATACTGTCTAGGCCAAATTTACGGCGCAGCTCGCCCTGCCACTGCTCAACCAGAGATGGCGGAGTCAGGACGAGGGTGCGCCGGGCCAGGCCACGGGTTGCCAGTTCCAGCATAACCATACCAGCCTCGACCGTTTTGCCCAAACCGACTTCATCGCACAGGAGCGCCCGGCCACGCATGCGGCGCAGCACCGTGCGAACGGTGCGAAGCTGATGCTCCAGCAGTTCCATATCGCGCAGCAGCGGGGTGGCCAGCAGTTCATCAAAACCGGCGACAATCGCAAACTGAGCGGCTTGCAAGCTGAGGCGAAAGTCACTCCAGCCTATCGGCGCACCAAACGCTGCCAGACGGGCGGTGTCCTGGGGGTCGAAGGTTAAGGGCACGCCATCATCGGTGGTGATCGGCGCGGCGGGAATCGCGATAGACGATGCGGAGGGGCGCAGCAGGTGCAGAGTGAGCGGGGCAACCGCACGACACTCCAGGCGCAGGTGTGTGGCGGGGGCCGCCAGATCACGCAGGGCCGAACCGACAAGGGCGCACATAGCCGGGTCAAGGGCGAGGGGCTGCAGGCCACGGGTGGTCTCGGCAACAAGGCTCACCCCATCGGTGCTAAGCAGACTAAGCAGCGCCGGAGCCAGCGGCAGATGCCCCGCCAGCAGATCGCCTGCGCGAGCCACAAACTCCCACGTATCACCGACTTCAACCGTTGGAATCATAGATCATTCAGGGGGATAGATCTAATCCTTTTCGACAAAGCCGATTTCGTACCAGCCTTACCCCCTCACCCCCTGCCCCTCTCCCACCGGGGGAGAGGGGAGATTTCTGCATCAGAGAGCGTTCGGCTCTCCCTCTCCCGTTCTGGGAGAGGGGGCTGAGGGGTGAGGGCCGGACAACGATAGAGTCGTTATTCGAAAAGGATTAGGACTAGCTCACCACAATCCAAGGATGCGACATCAAAATAGCACAGATGATCATAATCGTCAAGCAACGCGGTTCTACGTACAATTTGACTCTCGCTGCGCATGATCCTATGATTACTGCACCCGCGTAGAAGCTAGTAGGCCGCGCAGATGCGGACATTGGAGAATTCTGTGCTATCAACGATGATGCGTACCCCCCTGACCTTGAGTCACCTCCTTGAGCGCGCCGGTAAGATCTTCCCAACGAGTGAGATCGTCACCCGCATGCCGGATCGCTCCCTTCACCGCTACACCTACGCCGACTTCTACCGCCGCTCACGCGCCCTGGCCGAGGCACTCCAGAAGGCCGGGATGCAGCCCGGCGACCGCGTGGCTACCCTAAGCTGGAATACCTCTGCCCACCTGGAGGCGTACTTCGGTATCCCGGTGGCGGGTGGCGTTCTCCACACGCTCAACCTGCGCCTGCACCCCACCGATATTGCCTACATTATCAATCACGCCGAGGATCGCTTCCTGATTGTGGATGATGTGCTGATCAAGCTTTATGAGGCGATCAAGGATCATATCAATGTTGAGAAGGTGATCGTTGTGCCTCTGACAGGCAAGCCCGTGCCAGAGGGTCTCACCAGCTACGAGGATTTCCTGGCCACCGCCACCGGCGACTTCAGCTACCCCGAGTTGCCCGAGGATACCGCGTTGGGAATGTGCTACACCTCCGGCACCACCGGCAAGCCCAAGGGTGTCCTTTACTCGCATCGCTCCATGATCCTCCACTCCCTCGGCTCGGCCCTTCCCGACGCCCTGAACCTCGCGCAAAGCGATGTGCTCACTCCGGTTGTACCCATGTTCCACGTGATGGCGTGGGGACTGCCCTTCACCGGAGTGATGGTTGGCTGCAAGATCGCCATGCCCGGCCCGCACCTTGATGCGGTGAATCTGCTGGATCTGTATGAGTCTGAGCAGGTATCGAAGACCGCCGGTGTCCCCACAATCTGGATGGGTGTCCTCCAGGCGCTTCAGAAGGAGCCAACGCGCTGGACAAAGCTCCTGCCGATGGAAATGGTGGTCGGCGGGGCTGCCGCGCCTGAGGCGATGATCCGCGCCTACGACACCTTCAACCTCAAGGTGGTTCACGCCTGGGGCATGACTGAGATGAGTCCGCTTGGCACGGTCTCGCGCACCAAGCACAATCTGGTTGGCAGCGACCCTGACATGCTCTACGCCCTGCGGGCGTGCCAAGGCGTGCCGATGCCCTTGGTAGAGGTGCGGGCGATGAATGAGCACGGCGAGGCACCTTGGGACGGGCATACGATGGGGGAGCTAGAGGTGCGCGGCCCCTGGGTGGCGCAGAGCTACTTTAAGCTGGAGAGCGAGCGCGACAAGTGGAGCGCCGACGGCTGGTTCCGCACCGGCGATGTGGTCACGATTAGCTCTGAGGGCTACGTGAAGATCACCGACCGCACCAAGGATCTGATCAAGTCCGGCGGCGAGTGGATCAGCTCGCTGGATCTGGAGAACCTGCTGATGGGCCATCCCGCCGTCCGCGAGGCCGCCGTGATCGCCGTGACTCACCCGCGCTGGGACGAGCGCCCCCTTGCCGCCATCGTCCTCAAGGAAGGGGCCAGCGTTACGACCGAGGAGTTGCGTGCCTATCTGGAGCCGAAGGTGGCTAAGTTCTGGATCCCCGACGCCTTTGTCTTTGTGGATGAGATCCCACGCACCTCAACCGGCAAGTTCCTCAAGATGCAGTTGCGCGATAAGTTCAAGGACTGGCACTGGGAGTAGAAAAACCGTGTTGCAGAAGCGCGGGATGGCAGGGCCATCCCGCGCTTTTTTGTTGGCAAGACATGGTTTCAGAGCGACGGGTTCAATCGGTCATCGGAAGGCGATTCTGGCGTAAAATCGACAAGTTCATAGGTGTCAGCAAGCGAAAGAATACACTGGATTGAGTCAAGCACTATCGAGGAATCAAGGCCCACAGCTTCTGTTAATATCCATTTGTGTGTCTCATGACGCGCATACTGCTCGATATGGTGCTTATCTTGTGCAATAAGAATATACTCTTTGAGTGTTTCAATCGTACGATAATTTTGAAACTTTACCCCACGATCATAGCGTTCAGTTGATGGGGAGAGAATTTCAATGATAACCGTAGGATTAATAAGGGTGTCCCGTTTTGTTACATCCGTAAACTCAGGCTTAGCACACACAATGGTTATATCGGGATAGGTGAACAATCCTGTTTTCATCACTTTAACGCGCATGTCACTTGGATAGATACGACACCCTCGTCCACGAAGTTGTGTATAGAGGCTCGCATTTACATTGCTTGCAATGAGATTATGGGACTCACTTGCTCCCGACATAGCAAAAACCTCACCAGCATAATACTCGTGTTTGATGATGCTCACACGTTCGCGCTCAAGGTATTCTGTTTCAGTAAGGTATAGCGTCGGCTGTGCAGTCATACATGTCCTCCGCGATGGAACGGTGAAGAAGATCTGATTCCCCTATGTATGATTGATGGTTGACGGACGCCGTCAACCATCAATCATACACTACATTACGAGGTCTGGGGCGCAGTTCCAGGGACTATACCTGCTCCAGCGCCTGCCGCAGGTCGGCGATAATGTCCTCCGGGTTCTCCACACCCACCGAGATCCGCACCATCGCCGGGGTGATGCCCATCTCCATACGCTCCTCAGGGTCAACGTCGGAGTGAGTCATGCTGGCGGGATGCTCGACCAGCGACTCGGTGCCGCCCAGGCTTACCGCCAGTTTGATCAGCCGCAGGGCATTAAGCAGCCGAAATGCCTCGACCTCGCCGCCGATCACATCGAAGGAGATCATCGCGCCGGGGCCGCTGCACTGGCGGTGGTAGATCTCGTGCTGCGGATCGTCGTCGGTCAGGTGACCAAGATAATAGACGCGGACTACCTTGGGGTGATCGGCCAGGAAGTCGGCCACGTAGCGCGCATTCTTCATCTGGCAGGTCATGCGCAGCTTGAGGGTTTCTAGGCTGCGCATGAGCAGGAAGGCGGTATGCGGGCCGGACATGGTGCCCAGCATGGTGCGAAACCCCTTGACCTGGAGGATTAGATCGAGCGGGCCGAGACAGACCCCGGCGATCACATCGCTGTGACCCCCAATGTATTTGGTGGCCGAGTAGAGGACGAGGTCGGCACCGTGTTTGAGAGGTTGCTGCCAGAGCGGGCCGAGGAAGGTGTTATCAACCGCCACGATCACCCGCCGCCCGCCGCCGTGGGCGCGGGCCAGACGAGCGCAGGCCGCGATGTCCACCAGGGCATTGGTAGGGTTCGCCGGGGTCTCGACAAAGATCAAGGCCAGGTGTTCCGCCGCCCCGGAGCGACGGATGATGGTCGTGATCTCATCCTCGCTCGCACCGGCGGGAAAACCCAGGGCGCGCACGCCGAACTGGGGCAAGATATGTTTAAGAAGGTAGTCGCTTCCGCCATAGACCGGCTCACTGTGCAACACCACATCGCCGGGGCGCAGGAAGGTGAGCATGGTCGTGCTGATCGCGGCCATACCGCTGGCGAATACCGCCGCCGCTGCCGCATCATCCCAAATCGTCAGCCGATCCTCAAGAATCTCCAGGTCGGGGTTGTTCAGTCGGCTGTAGATCAGGCCCATCTCCTCGTTCGGCCCCTGCTTGCGCAGCCCGTAGGCCAACTCGAAGAACGCCTTGCCTTCCTCCGCACTGGCGAAGACAAAGGTGGATGTCTGGAAGACCGGACACTTCACCGCACCCTGCGACAGATCGGGGCGGTAGCCGTAGCCCATCATCAGGCTCTCGGGGTGCAACGGTCGGCCCTCTAGGTAGCCCTCTGGCTTACGTGTATTCATTGCCTTCCTCCTTGACGTAGCGGCAGGGCATCGTTGCCCTGCGCACACTCATGGTGCGTCTCGCTGTCGCAGATAGCAAGGGGGAGTTATTTGCTCCCCTCACCCCCTGCCCCTCTCCCACCGGGAGAGAGGGGAGATTTCTTCATCAGAGAGTGCTCTGCTCCCCCTCTCCCGTTCTGGGAGAGGGGGCTGGGGGGAGAGGGCTGTGCGATGACAGAATCGTTATTCGTAAAATATTCTCCCTAAACCCGATACGGCACCAACTCCACCCCCGCCTCCAGCACGTGCTGGAGGACTACCACCCAGAGCAGGGCGACGCTGAGCGGGTAGAGCCATGCGTACCACGCACCTCTGGCGCGTAGCAGCGCGTGCCACTGCGCCAGCAGTGCGGCGGTGAAGGCGACCAGCGCCGGAACGATGGGCAGGAAGAAGCGCGCTTTATCCTCGGCAATCGCCACCAGGGCCACGTAGATCGCGCTGTAGATGAGCAGGAGTCCGGGGCGACGATCTGTGGCCTGCCAGAGACTCATGGCCGCTCCGATCAGCGCCAGCAGCCCGATGGGCCAGACAAACAGCAGGTGGACGCTGCGCTGGGCGAACTCTCTGATATTCTGGAGCCAGTTGCGCACGATTGCGGCGGGATCGTAGGAGAGAACGTACCAGAGTTCTCCACCGGGCTGATCCTCCGGCACCGCGTCTGATCGCCCGTAGGCGAAGTTCCAGATATTGGTGTACTGGCGGCTATTGATGGGACTCCCGGTGTCGCGTATCTCGATCATCCACTCCGGCGCGCTGCTCACCACAAACGCCAGGGCAATGATAACGGCTGGGCGGAAGAGCCATGTTATCCACCGGATGCGCGGTGTCTGTCCATCACACAACGATGCGATTCGCGGACAGCATCCAATGAAAATGGCTGCTGATGCACGGGTATCGGCTATCGGGTCTCGGCTGTCGGCTTTCTTTACATCGGCAAACCGCAGCGGTGCGGCCCAGAGGAGAATCGGAACCATCAGCATCATCGCCTGGAATCGGAACAGGTACGCGACTCCCATCGCAAGACCGGCGAGGATTGCCTGCCGCACCGTGATCTGTGGCGACCAGCAGAGCGCCAGGAGCGACAAAGATGCAAGGGCCGCAAAGGGGGCGTCGGTGCTGGCCAGTACGCCGTAGGCCACGAAGATCGGCGAGCCAATCAGCAGTATGGCTCCGAGCCAGGCGTAGCGCCGCCCAACCGTACGCCAGACCAGGGCAACCGTGGCGATGGCGCTGATCAGTGTGGATACCAGGCCCGTGATGCGCCCGTATAGAATATCGTGATCGCCCGCCAATTGGCCAAGCCAGAGGATGAGCGGGAAACCAAAGGGATAATAATTATGGACGCGAAAGATCCGCTCCCACGAGCCGCCATGGTTCAGGTGCCACCCATAATCAGGGCCGGTGACATTCGCGCCAATAGAGAGACTCGCGATCAGCCAGCCGAGCATGCCGCCAATGCTGAGAATGGCCAACCCGACCATCAGGGGCGATTGCTCGGCCCAGCGGGCCAGCACCAAACCCCAGATCGCTGCGGCCACCGTCCAGGGCAGCCATGTTAGCGGCAGCCAGGTGGCGATAAAGGCCACCGGCGGATTCCATACGAGGAACTGGTAGATCCAGGGGAGCAGGATCGCCGCAGCGGTGAGCGCCAGCATCCGCCGAACGGAGCGGGGGCGCACTAGGGTGGCCAAAGCGCCGATGCTCAACCCAACCAGCATAATCGGGACGATAGGCGGCGAATCGTCCCGCAGCGAGCGTACCTGGATCTCGCTCACCACAACCCCGAGCAGGCGAATATCATCCGACATAGTGAGCCGGTGTGGCGTGGAGTTCAGTATGATCTCGCGTGCGCCAGGGTTATGTACGCCGCTGGTGGGGCAGGTATCTGGCCAGAGAATACGGTAGGTGTGGAATCCCGGCAGCACAGAGAAGCTGGCCAATGGACACTGAAGTTCCTGAATGGTGACGTATTCCGGCTCTTGCCTGCCGGAGTCAACCGTCACCGAGAGCAGGGAGACAGATCGGGTACGCGGGATCTGCACCAGCCCGGCCCCGTTGGTCCAGCGAAATGGGCGACCTGTGGGCGTCATCTCTTTGGCATAGAATCCGCCCCCCAGGGCCATCGAGTCAGCACCACCAACGCTGATCTGCATGCGCCAGGGCTGACTCAAGAGCAGCGCGCTCAGTGCGCTGGCGACGCCGATCAGCAGCAGCGCCAGCACACCTTCAACGGCCCAATGAGGCGCTGCGGCACCGTGAGGCCACAGGCGGCGGATGATACGGGGAAACATAGAGAAAACCTAACCCTACACCTTCACCGCCACCCGCGCCCGCGCCTTCTGCCTGCTGATCACCCCGCCCTCCAGGGAATAGATCGCCAGGGCCAGCCAGACCAGGCCAAAGCCGATCAGCCGCTGCGGCGTGACCGTCTCGCCAAACAC
>JBAXMH010000187.1:0-9879 GCA_037134395.1 Chloroflexales bacterium | reverse complement strand
TAAGACAAGGTTTCAGGTGCGTGGTTTCAGGTTTCAGGTCAAGCGCATCAAGATGTCACATTCTGGCCTGAACGGTAAAGTATCTGCGAACCATGCCTAAGATGAAGTCGCATGCACAAAGGAGATTCCTAATGTCCTACGGAGTGAAACTCGATCCGCGCCCGCTGACTGGCGACATCGGGGTGCGCGAACTGGTGGATAATTATCTGTTTGCCTATAACGCGGCCCGCTTGCGCGAAGCGTGTCAGCTCTTTGCGCGCACGATTGCCCAACCTGATGTGACGATTGGTGTGACTCTGAGCGGTGCCCTGACGCCTACGGGCCTGGGGACGGCAACGATTGTGCCGCTGATTCGCGCTGGCCTGATTGATTGGGTGGTGAGTACAGGGGCAAATCTCTACCACGACATGCACCGCTCGCTGGGCTTTGAGCTGTTTGGTAGCACTCCCTTTACCAACGACATCGAGCTGCGCGAGAGTAAGATCATCCGCATCTACGATATTCTCTTCCACCAGGATGTGCTGCTGGAGAGCGATGCGTTTGTGCGCGAGTGTCTGCGCGGCGAGGAGTTCCAGATGACGATGGGAACGGCGGAACTGCACTATAAGCTCGGTAGGTACACCAAGGCCCGTGAGGAAGCCCTGGGCATTGGGGGTTATGTAAGCGTGCTTACGGCGGCCTATGAGTGTGGCGTGCCGATCTATACCTCTAGCCCCGGCGATAGTACCCTGGGCATGAATGTGGCCGCCCTGGCTATGGAGGGCAATAAATGTCGCTTTGATGTCGAGCGCGATGTGAATGAGTCTACAGCCATTGTCTACAACGCCAAAAAGAGCGGTGGACAGAGCGCGGTGGTCATTGTCGGCGGTGGCTCGCCCAAGAATTTTATTCTCCAGACCGAGCCGCAGATCCAGGAGGTTCTGGGCCTGGATGAAGCGGGCCACGACTACTTTATCCAGTTCACGGACGCTCGTCCCGATACGGGCGGTCTCTCTGGGGCCACGCCCTCTGAGGCGATGACCTGGGGCAAGATCGATCCCGATCAGCTCCCCGGCACGGTGGTCTGTTACCTGGATAGCACGGTGGCTCTGCCAATCCTGACGAGCTACGTCCTGGCCTGTGCAGAGCCCCGCCCGCTCAAGCGGCTCTACGACCGGCGCGATGCCCTGCTTGAGGAGATCAGCACTGATTACCGGGCGAAGCTGGGCCTGTAATTGTGGATTGTGGATTGTGGATTGTGGATTGGGTCTGCAATCGGCAATCGGCAATCGGCAATGATAGAACTTCTGCTCAACGGGGTCGCCTTGAGCGATGCTGTCACCCTTGACGAATGGCAGACTGCGGAGTTGTCGTGCCTGCCGCCTAAGGGTGCCACTCTGAGCCTGTGGGTGGGTGATCTGGCGCTGGAGCCATTCCTGCGACCAGGCAACCCGGCGTGGCGCTGGCGCTGGATTGCTCAGGGTGGGGTGGGTTTGTTTGTGCTGTTGTTGCGCGCCACATGGCCCGATGGTCGGGCTGAGGAACTGCAGGCCAGCCTGCGGGTGCGCCCGCGTAAACTTGATGCGGAACGCTACTACGCGCTGCTTGATGATATGCAGCGCCTCGGGCGCGAGTTGGTCTTTGCTTTGGGTGGCGGGGCTGAGTCCGGGGCTTGGCCAACAGAGGCGGGCGGGGGATCGCCATCACCCGCCGAGGATCTGGCGGGGTTGCTTGGCCCCGACCTCGACCATTTCCTGTCTGCCGCCGAGCGGATCACCTGTCGCCCGCCAGATCGCCTGCGGCCAGGAGTCTCTCTGGTTGATCCTGGACAGGCCCGCGATCTCTCGGCTCTCGATCGGGCGCGTCTCGATGCGCCTGCACCTGCCAGTGACGAGGACGATCCTGAGTCCCTGGCCCGACGGCTCCGCGCCATCCCCGAGCAGCTGCCTGCCGCCAGCTATGACTCCTACGAGAATCGTCTGCTGAAACGTACCCTGGCCCTGCTCGTCCGGCGGGTCACGCATCTTCAGGAACTGCCTCGTCTGCCAGATGCGGCCCGACGGCGTGTTGCCGTCGCAGGAACACGATTGCGCAGCCTGCGGGCTACACCGCTTTTCGCCGAAGTTGCCGCCCTCAGCCAGTTCGTCGGCCCCACCGCCCGCCTTCAGCGCGACCCGGATTACCGAGCGGTCTACCGGATGTGGCAGCACCTGCGCCGACGCCCGCTCATCCAGTGGGACGCGGCGACAATGCAGATTCCCATCCAGGATTTGCCTCGGCTCTACGAGCGCTGGTGTGCGGCCAGGGTATGCGTGACTCTGCTACAGCTACCCGGCCTGCGCCTGGAAACTCAGGAGGTCGCACGCCAGGACGAACGAGACTGGGTGCTGCGTCTGGCCGAGGGCGGGGTTCTGCTGGCCCTGGTCAGCCCAGCAGGTGAGCGGCTGACTCTGCGCTACCAGGCTCGCTACACGCCTAGCGGTGCCGAGCTACGTTCACTCGACCGCCATACCCGCGTGCCTGACTTGGCCCTGGAGATTGCACCAACCAGCGGGCCGACGAGAGTGATCGTGCTGGACGCCAAGTATCGCCTGGACGCATCAGGCGGCGTGCCGCAGGATGCTCTGGCTGATGCCTACAGTTACCTGGGCAGCATCGGCGCGGCAGATGGGGCGCGAGCGGTACTGTGCGTGGCCCTGCTCTACCCTGGCCGGGGTGAGGGCGAGATCTACCCGAGCGGCGTGGCTGCCTTGCCCCTGCTTCCCGGTGATGACGGGGAGCTAGAGGACTGGCTTGTGCGAGCGATCTTGATGGGGGAGATTTAGGGCAACACCGCAGAAACAGCCCTGTCATAGTGTCACGCTGAGCGCAGCGAAGCGTCCCGGCAGCCCATATCACGGTCGGGACGCTTCGCCGCGCTCAACGTGACACTATGACAGCGCGACGCTGCTGCGTCCCTATTTGTTGAACCGAAAATGGCAAATATCGCCGTCCTGGACGATATAGGTCTTCCCCTCCAGCCGCACCGTACCCGCCTTCTTCGCCTCGTTCATACCCCCGGCGCTGATCAGGTCGTTGTAGGCCACGGTCTCGGCGCGGATGAAACCCTTCTGAATATCGGAGTGGATCGTCCCGGCAGCCTCGACGGCGGGCGTATTGCGGCGGATCGGCCAGGCCCGCACCTCGTCCTCGCCAGCGGTGAGGAAGCTCACCAGGCCCAGCAGGTCGTAGGAGCGCTGGATCACCACATCGCGGGCGGGCGCGCTGATGCCGAGATCGGCCATAAACGAGGCCGTGTCGGCGTCATCGAGCTGAGATAGTTCGGCCTCGATCTTCCCGCAGAGGGCCACCACTGCGCTGTTGCGAAAGGAGTAGCTTACCGTGGGTGGCGCACTGATCGCGGCCTCGCCCACATTTAGCGCCAGCAGCATGGGTTTGGCGGTGAGGAACTGGTAGCCACGAATCATGCGCTCCTCCTCCTCACTCATCTCCACGGTGCGGATAGGCGTCTCACCCTCCAGGGCCGCCTGGAGCCGCAGCAGCAGATCGCGCTCCGCAACCCGCAGCTCCTTGTCCTTCGTCGCCATCTTGGTGATCTCGGCGTTCAGTCGGGTCAGTCGCTTCTCAATAATCGCAAGATCTGAGAAAATGAGTTCCAGATCGACCGCCGCGATGTCGCGGACGAGATCGACCGAGCCATTCGGGTGCGGCACCGTCGAATCCTCAAAGGCGCGCACCACATGCACCAGGGCATCAGCAGTGCCAAGGTAGTTCAGCAGGGCCGGGGGAAGCCCGCCGCCCTCGTTGCCCCCGCCGCTGATCCCGGCCACATCAACATACTGCACATCGGCGTAGGTGATCTTGCGCGGCTTAAACATCTGCGCCAGCACCTCCAACCGCCGGTCAGGCACCTTCACCATCGCCAGGTTCGGCTCCATCTGCCCCGACGAGTACGCTGCCGTCTCCGCCGTGCCGCGAGTCAGCGCGTTAAACACCGTCGTTTTTCCGCTATTCGCCAGCCCTATAATTGCAAGTTTCATAATGTGTCTCTTTTCCAAATCCCCAAACAATGCTTCCGTCTGCGATCCGGGCGCAAGTATACCTTGTGCCTGTTCCCCACGCAACCCGTATCTTAAGCTGCTCTTAACCGTTTCTTCCCTAGCATAGTGCGCCACTTCCGCTATAATAGCTACACACCTATGTGCCGATGCTTAGGCCGACCAGATCTGGTCGCCGTGATTGCTCTTCACTACACGAGCTTACGGAATGTTTCGGGTTGCTGCCGCGTTTCAGGTTCCACGCAGATAGATGCCGCATCCGTGTCAAGAACCGTAGCTCGTGCCATCCCGTATGCCCCATCCAGCGGAACTCCGCGACCTTATCGGTCGCGCACAATCACGAGACCCTATCGCCATCAGCGAGCTCTACAATTGCTACGCTCGTTTGATCTTGCGTTATATCTATGTGCGGGTTGGTGAACACGAACTGGCTCAGGATTTAACCCAAGAGGTTTTCATCAAGGTCATCCACGGGATCGCCCGTTTTGAGTATCGCGACGACAAATCCTTCCTTGGCTGGCTCTACACGATTGCCGCAAACGTCCTGTGTAGCCACCAGCGTCGGCGGCGGTTTGTCTTTACGTCTTTTGAACTCCAGAACGATCTTATTGATCAGCATAGCCAGGATAACGCACGCACGATCACCGATCGGGTGGCGCTCCAGCAAGCGATTAAGCAGCTTACCAAAGATCAGCAGCAGGTGTTGACACTTCGCTTCTTTGCCGATATGAGTAATAGCGAGATTGCGTCTCTTCTTCGACGCACCGAGGGCGCGATCAAAGCTCTTCAGCACCGGGCGATCCAGAGCCTCCAGCGCATCCTGAGTAGCGACTCTGACGATATGGCCCTTCCATCTGCGTCAGGTTCGCGATCTTCGACACGTATTGATCTCCCACCGACGCTCCGCGAATCCCCGACAGGAGATTAAGTGGCCCGCACCGATATTACATCTGTGCTCGATAACGCCCTTGCGGATATGCGGGCGGGCGCGAGCATTGACGAGTGTCTGCGGCGTTATTCTGCTTACGCCGCCGAGCTTGAGCCGATGCTGCGTATCGCCGCCACGATTCGTCGTCAGGCGACCACACCGCTGTCCCCTTCGCTTGAGCGATGGCTCGTCAGCAGCAGCGTCGAGATCGAGCAGATCGCTCGGGATGCCTACGCTCACCCCGATCCGCTTACCACCCGTATTAGTCGCGCTGTCTCCATGTTCGGTGCCACGTTCGTCCGGCGTGGCTTCCCCCGTTTCGCAACATTTGCCATCACCATGATCCTGACCTGTGGGATGATGTTTTTTGGCGTTGATGCGACTGCCGCCCACAGCCTCCCCGATGATTCGCTCTATTCCTGGAAGCTTCTTTCTGAGGAGGCCCGCCTACGTTTTGTGCGTGACCCTGATACCCGTGCCGAGATCCTGATCTCGATCATTGAGCATCGGGTTGGTGAGATAGACGCTCTTGTTGATCTGCCAATTGCTCATCTGAACCAGTACCAGCAGAGCATTGATGGGGTTTATGCGCAGATTCCCCTGGCTGTTGATGCCCTCCAGATGGCAAGCCCCGCGATGCGTGATGTTTCTCTTGGACGACTCGACGATCTGCTCGACCGCGCCGCTCGTGATCTCCAGCACGCACCCGACCCCCTGAGTGCCGCCCCAGGCACGCTTGCCCTTGCTGCGACAGATATCCGTCGTGTGCAAGCCAACATCCCCGCCGCTGTCGCTGCTCCTTCGGTCTCTCTCCTTTCAACTACGGCCCCGATACCGTCGCCCGCGCAGGCAACGCTGCTATTCGTGCCGACTCGTGAGTCGCTGCCTTCGGCGACGCCTGTATCGTCCCCTACCGCTACGCCGACTCTTCTGATCGTCACTGTCCCCCGCGCTGGTGATGCGGCAAACGAGCATATTCCCTTCACTCCCAGCATCGCGCCGACCAGTGCGTCAACTACGAATCTCGGTCTGTCCACTCAGTCAACACCCCACGTGCCATCTGCGACAGCGGATGACGCTCTGCCGCCTACTCTTCTGCCTACTCGGACACTAGCTCCTACCCTTTATCTCTTGACACCAATTTCTGCGCCGAACGACCCACAATCTTTGGCGACCGCGACGGCATCAGCGTCGGGCACGCCGACTGCAACGGTAACGCCCATCGCAACGGCGACCCTCACCGCAACGGTAACGCCCATTACAACAGCGACCCTCACCACAACCGTGACGCCCATCGCAACAGCGACCCTCACCACAACCGTGACGGTAACGCCCACCGTCAGTGTGACGGTGACGCACACTGTCAGCGTAACGGTGACGCCGACGGTGACACCGACCCTCATCAATACGGCGACGCCAACAGCGACACCTGCCGGCATTCTGACGGCAACGACGACATCTACGCCAACGGTGACGCTGACGCTCACCGCAACGCCGTCCCCGACGTCCATCCCGACAGCGACGTCTTCACCGTCCCCGACGTCTTCACCGTCCCCGACGTCTTCACCGTCCCCGACATCCTCGCCTACCGCTACCCCTGTTTAAAGATCACAACACGTCTTATTTCTTTGCGCCTTTGCGTCAAACACATGTGTGGTCTGACGCAAAGACGCAAAGAAAACGAAGACAGGGTCAGGGCTGATGCAAAGTCGTCAGATTGCCGCCCGCCTCCCCCACCCCCAGCCCCTCCCCCACGCGGGGGGAGGGGAGCCGAACAGCTTTCTGATGCGGAATACCCCCTCTCCCCTCGTGGGAGAGGGGGCAGGGGGAGAGGGGGCGCGTGACTTTGCAACAACCCTGAAGACAGGGTGACTTTTGCTCTGTTGCGCTCACGGGGTGCTATAATGCTTCTCGCACCCTGTCCGAGCGAGATCAGGGTCACTGCGTTCGGAAGAGGGTAGGTCGTATCGCTACAGCGGGTCGCCAATTGTGCAGGCATCGAGCGAGACAGCACTCATAGCCCTACCAAGCTACGGGCACCCACATCTGATCTTCTTCTGCGATCTCGATGGGCGGGCGCTGCTCGATCTGATCGAACGCCCCGGCCTCGTTGATGATCTGGCCATCCACGGATATGGTGTCGCTATCGCGATCCGTGATCATACCCCCGTTCTCATCTCCGCTGTCCGTATGCTTAATGCTCGCGGAGTTCAGGTGGTCGCCTGGCTCCAGATCCCCGAGCGCGAGGGCGGCTGGTTTCATCTCCAGAATTATCCGCAGGCGGTCGAGCGCTATCGCAACCTTCGCGCATGGTCGTCCGACCACGGGCTGCTCTTTCATGCGATTGGTATTGATATTGAGCCGCCCTCCAGCGAGATTGATCGCATTCAGCGCTGGGGTCTGCGCGACCTTGTCCGCCGCGTTTGGCTCGCTCACGAGAACGTCCTTTTTAGCGCCGCCCGCGCCGCGTATGCCGATCTCGTCGGCGAGATTCACCACGACGGCTACGAGGTTCACGCCTACCAGTTGCCTATTTTGGCCGACGACCGGCGCGCCGGGACGACCATTATTCAGCGTGCTTTCGATATCGTTGGTCTGCCCGCCGATGTCGAGGTGCTGATGTGCTACAGCAGCCTGCCGATTGACACCCTGGGCAACGATATTGGCGGCGCGCTGATTGTGAGCTATGGCCCCGCTGCCGATAGCATTGGCGTGGGTGCTGTGAGTGGTTCTGCCGCCGATAGCGCGTTCGACGATCTCCCGCCCCTCTCGGGCGAATCACTTGAGCGTGACCTGCTTCTCGCTTCCCGCCATACCGATCTGATCTACGTCTTCTCTCTTGAGGGGTGCGTCGAGCGCGGACTGCTGCCGCATATCACGCAGATGAATTGGAATCTGGAGCCGCATACGATTCGCTGGAAGCGGCTGGTTGTTGGCGCGGTTCGCGCCATGATCCTGTTCGCTCTGCTGATCTCGCGCTTTAGCGGTGGCTTCCTCGCCTGGCTCGGTTGGGGTCTCTTTGTGATCATGCTCGTTCGTAAGGCTCGCGCTGCCCTGCGGCGACGGTGAGAATACGGATTGCTCGTCAGAACGTATCCTCTCCATAATTCCTGGGGTGCCTGATGACAGCACCGCCGAGGTCTGCCATATGCAACTCCCGGACATCAGCCTGGATGCCATCCCTGACCCCGCGACGCGCCAACTCGTGGGGCAACTCATGAACCTGATCGAGGCGCTGGTGGCCGAGAACACGGCCCTGCGTGCCGAGGTGCAGCATCTGCGTGATGAGAACGCACGCTTGAAGGGCGGCTCCGGCAAACCCGATGTCATGCTATCCGACACGGCACCACCGATGTCATCGTCCAGGATATGGTGGTTCCACCGGGGCGGTGACCAGATAGAGGACAGAATGACCGATCATCGCTCTCGTCTCTATCTGCTACGGAAAAGCCCGCTCAGCTTCTCCAGTGTCTGGTACAGTTGGGCAAAGGCTTCCTGACCGATGGCCTCAGCCCACACGGCCTGAAGCTATGCCAGGCTGGTGCGGGCAACCCGTTCCACCTCCCAGCCGCGTGCTGTCCGCCGCACGATGTGGGCGCGCTTATCACCAGTATCACGAGGGCGTACCACTACCTCAATGGCAACAGGGACACCATGCAGATCGGGCGGTATAATCGCGTGGTGCGACTCCCCGTGAATGGACATAACCAGGAGGCTCTATGTACACCACAGGTGTCCGACGCTACCTGGCCCTAGCCCTCGTCATCCTTGGCTCTATGGGCATCTTGCCCCACGTAGCCGCTCGTGCAGCTCAGACTGATCGTACCTTGCCCGCCTCGGCCTTCGGGCTTGTCACCGATGGGCGCTGGCTGGCATGGATTGATGTTGACCCAACTAGCCTTACAGAAATAGCCCGTAAAGCCCAGGAGCTTCAGCCCTGGGATATAAGGGCTTCATCCGCTTTAGCGGCTTTAGCTGTAGCTTCGCCATAGGGCTTCCTCGTGCCGCATCGAGTACCACCCGGACAAACCCGACCCCTACACGGTGCTGTTGGGCCGCCTCGCCGCCGATCAGGTTGGACGATTCGATTGGAGGTAGAAAGCCAATGCGTCGCTTCCCCCTGGTATGGTACGTTGCCTATCTTCAGCCCGGATGGGAAGCGGTTGGTTACACAAGATCCGGTTGATCAGGCGGCAACGCTGCTCTGGGATACCACCAGTTGGCTGAGAGTTGCTCAAGTGAAGGGCACTGCGCCCGTCTTCAGCCCCGACGGGCGGCTCGTCGCCACCTGCCAGAGCCTGGATAGCCAGGGAAATTGTGGTGATCATCCCGAGCAGACGCTCACACTGCTCTGGCGAAGCGCCGATGGCGGTACCGTCTCACAGGTGAAGGGCGCTGCGCCTCTCTTCAGCCCCGACGGGCGGCTGGCGGCAACGCATAACGCCATCGCCGGCACGCTGCTCTCAAACGCAACCGATGGGGCAACCATCGCGTATCTGACCGATGATCGTGTCGCCTTCAGCCCCGACGGGAGATGGCTCGCCGGCGCGAGTGCGAGTGGGCTCACGATCTATCCGATCACTGCCAACGGCATGGGCCAGGCCCAACACCTGAGCACAGAGACCATCTATGAAGGGCCGGTCTTCAGCGCCGATGGACAGCGGATCATTGTGCGGGGTGGCGACAGCGCAGCCAGTGGCCTATTCGTCACATGGAGCCTCGCCGAACGGCGCGAGCTGGCGCGGGCGGAGCACGGCGGCGATGCGGTCAGCATGAGTCCACATGGCACGACGATAGAGGTGTTTGGCAGTGCGGGAGATGGGTGCGGCAGTATGACAATCTACCGTGGCAGCGACGGTAAATCACTCATAGAAGGCTCCTCCTGTAGCCAGTTCTTCTTCAGCTCAGCTTTAG
>JBAXMH010000186.1:0-9954 GCA_037134395.1 Chloroflexales bacterium | reverse complement strand
AATCATTGCGTCACCTCTGATGCCTGACTATCGGCTATCGGCTATCGGCTATCGGCTATCGGTTATCGGTTATCGGCTATTTTCAGGGTCTTGTGGTCACAGCGTCGTATCCGGTGCATCAGCGAAGAGTACCGCGACGCGCAGCGGTACATCAGGCAGACAGGCGAAGCTAAGCGTCTGGTTCTCGCGATAGACGTCAGGCTCGTTGTAGACACCGTCGGCCAGTTGGTAGTGCAGAAGCGTACGTGCTGAAGGATCAACCTCAACGTATGTGGGGACGCCGCCCCGCGCATACATCGCCCGCTTCTTAGACATTTCCTCAATACTATTACCGGGCGAAAGGACCTCAACCACAAGGTCGGGCGCACCACGTATGCGTCGGTCGCGCACGAGATCCATCACCCGCTCGGCGCGGATGAAAAGGAAGTCGGGCTGGACGGCATCACGCGGGGAAAGCAGCACGCCAATCGGTGCGGTGTACCACGTCCCCAATCCTCGATCCTCCGCAGCAATCCCAATATGCCTGATCCAGCGGCCAACAATCCACTGGTGAAACGCGCTTGGCGACGTGGTCATACAGAGGGTGCCCTCAATGATCTCATAGCGATAGCCGTCTTCGGGGAGGTGTTCCCAGTCCGCAATGGCCCAGTGGCCCTGCGGCGGCCCCTTGAGGGCGTGATCCATGAGGATGGGAGAGACTGTCGTCGCAATCGCCTCGGCAGTGTCAGTTGTCATCAGGATACCTCCTCGCTTGTTGTCGGCAGGCTATATCTCATTGTAGCATAGAAGTTCTATAAGTATACCGAGGAGCGATTCAGGAATCGCGCAAAATGCGGGAAATCAGCGCGATCTGCTCCTCGGGCCGCTCGACGCTGTCGTTATGTCCTCCGGCCAGGGTGTACACATCCGCACCGGGGTAGAGGGCACGCAGGGTGGCCTGTTCACCGGGGCCAACTAAGCCATCCCTCGCCGACTCGATGATCGCGACATGGTATGGGAAGTCCAGGCTTTGTCCCTCCCCGAACAAACGCCCCCGACATTTCTGGTAGCTGGCGTCAAAGTCGGCCGCCAGACGGAAGCGATTCACCAGAGCGGATCGGCTCTGTTCGGCCAGCACCTCGGCAAAATGGCCGCGCCAGAAGCGTCGTCCCTCCGATAAGCCACGTAGGTCGGCGGCGATGCTCAGGCGGAGCAGGGTGAAGATCAGCGGCATAGGCAGAGTATTCAGCAGAGCGGCGCATGCCCGGCTCATGTGGGCGCGGGCCGGACGGGAGACACTGCTCTGTGCCAGAATCATGCCCGCGACCCGGTCAGGGTAGCGGCGCACAAACGTCTGCGCCCAAAACCCGCCAGCGGATCCGCCGAGTACCCATGCTCGCGCTACGCCTAGCGCATCCAGCAGGGCCGCTAGTCCGTCGCATAGGCCGACGATGGTATCAATACCTGGCGGGTAGCTCAGGGCGATCACGCGGCGATCTCTGGCCAGTGCTTGAATGTACTGGAACGAGGTTGCGGCGACACCGAATCCGCCGGGGAGCATGATCAGCGGCGGGTTTCCCGCGCCCGCGTCAATATACTCCCACCTGTGACCAGCCACCCATACCCGGCGCGTGGGGTGAACAGCACAGAAGGCGGCAAAGAGAGTCATAAATCAATGTGATCGAGCGGCAGCGGCTGGCCCCATACCCTGGCGAGCGGCCCGGATACCTCGGCGGGATCGCCGGTAGTCACACAGCGCAGATCTCGCCGTCCAGGACCGGCACCGACAGACTCGGCCACACGGGCGACCTGCGCCGCCACCGCACGTCCGGTGTCAATAATCACTATCTCTGGCCCGGCAATGTCGGCGATGAGGGGGTACAGAAAGGGGAAGTGCGTGCAGCCAAGGACGATGGTGTCAACACCCTGGGCGCTCAGGGGCGCTAGGTACCCCACAACTGCGGCGCGGGCCTGCGGGCCAGCCAGATCGCCCGCCTCCACATAGCTTACGAGGTCGGGACATGCTACGGTGATAACCTGCATCCCTCCGGCGAATCGCTCCACCAGGCGGGCAAATCGCTCACCTCGCAGCGTACCGTTGGTGGCCATCACGGCTACCTGGCCGCTGCGTGTCGCCGTGATGGCCGGCTTCAGCCCCGGCTCCATACCCACCACCGGCACCGGCAGATCGGCCCGCAACAGGTCGCCTGCCGCCGATGTCGCGGTGTTGCAGGCGATCACCACCACCGCCGCGCCGTGTTGCACCAGCCAGCGCCCGCATGCCAGTGACCGTGCCTGAACCTCCGCCTGTGGGCGCGTGCCGTAGGGACAATACGCACTATCGGCGAGGTAGAGCAGATCATGGTTGGGCAGCAGGCTTCGCACGGCGCGCAGCACCGAGAGACCACCGAGGCCCGAGTCGAAGATGCCGATCATTGTCTGAAGATCGGGTGTAGGAGAGAACCTCGTTCTCTCCTACACTCCCCCAGGTTAATGGCCGCAGGCCGCAATGAATCCCTCAAAAAAGCGCAGCCAGCGTGTCTCGGTTTTGGCCCAGAGATGCTCGGGGTGGCACTGCACCGCCACCACAAACTGGTCACTGCTGCTCTCCATCGCCTCAATCACCCCGTCGGGCGCACGGCCAACCACCCGCATCCCCGGCGCACAATCCTTCACCGCTTGGTGGTGCATCGTATTGCCCATCACCTCGTTCGTGTCTAGGCACGTGGCCAGCCAACTTCCCGGCTCCAGAGCAATGCTGTGGCTGAGCAGACTCCAGTTGCGTGTTTTCATGTTGGCCTGATGATCGAGCGCATTGGGCAATTGGCTGGGAATATCCTGGTAGAGCGTGCCGCCGAATGCCACGTTGATCATCTGAATGCCACGACAGATACCCATAAGCGGCTTGGTGTCCTCGTGCGTCCAGCGGGCTAGGGCGATCTCCACGGTGTCGCGCTGGCGATCCACATCGCCCAGGTGCGCGTGGGGATTCTCGCCATAGGAGGATGGATCAACATCATCCCCACCGGGCAGCAGAATACCGTCGCACAAGGTGTAGAGCCTCCGCACCACACCCATGTCATCGCTGAGATGGATGAGCAGCGGAATGCCGCCAGCCGCCTCAATCGCCCGCAAGTAAACAGGGCGCACCGCCATCAGGCCACTGCCGTCCTCATCTCGGCTGTTCATTCCCGAGATGCCAATGATCGGTCGTCTTGTCACCGTTATGCCTTAGTTTGCTGGGAGAATGAAACTGAAGGTGCTGCCTTCGTTAAGGGTACTCTCAACCCAGATCCGCCCGCCAAGCAGTTCGACCAGCGGCTTCACCAGCGAGAGACCAAGGCCGGTGCCGCCTGCCTCAATCTTGAGCGGGTTCTCGGTACGGTAGAAGCGGTCGAAAATGTGGATCATATCCTCGTGGGCGATACCTACACCCGTGTCGCGGATATTCATCTGCGCGTAGCGCTTGTTCGATAGGACGCCAACCCGCACGTACTCCGGCAGATCGGCGAGGTTTGACTCGTGGGCCTCGACCCAGATTCTTCCGCCTTTCGGCGTGTACTTCACCGCATTGGAGATCAGGTTGAAGAGGATCTGGTGGAGCCGATGTGCGTCGGCGCGCACCAGTGGCAATCCCGGCGGAATACTGATCGTTAGCTCGTGACCACGCCCGCTGATTATTGCCTGAAGTTCCGACATCACGCCGCTAAGAACCTCAGCCATATGTAGTGAGCGCCACTCAATATCAATGCTGCCCGACTCGATCTTGGTAATATCGAGTACATCGTTGATTAGGGCAATCATACGCTCGGTGTTGGTGTGGATGGTACTCACGAACTCGCGCTGTGTCTCGTTGAGTGGGCCGAGGCTACCCATCCCCAGGAGTTGGGTGAAGCCTTTGATCGCCGTCATCGGCGTGCGCAGTTCGTGCGACATTGTGCCGATAAACTCAGTCTTCAGCCGATCCGCTTCAATCTCGCGGGTAATATCGCGCACCACCAGCAGCGCACCGAGCAACTGTCCGTCTTCCTTGAGAACCGGCCCCATCGTCAGGCTCAGCACGCGCATGCCTACCTTCGCGGTGGAGGTGAAGATCCGCCGATGCTCAGTCGCATCAAGTGGGCGAGCGATCAGCTCTGCCAGGGGGATGTCGGAGGCACGTGAGCCAAGGTAGTGGGTGATAATATCGTGCAGATTCCAGAGTAGGAGATCCTCAACACTTCGCCCAAGAACGTCACTGGCCGCCTGATTGGCCATCAGCACAGAGCCGTAGAGGTCGCAGACGATCACGCCGTCCGAGAGATTCTGGAGGATGGCCTCGATCTGGCTGGACTCAGTCTGTTGACGGTCGAGCAGTTCGTAGCGACGCTCCGCCTCAGCGCTGATCATCTGGAAGAGGTTCGCGTTATTGATGCCGATAGCGATGGGACCGGCGCAGGCGCTGAGCATGCGCAGGTGGCCTTCTTGAAAGAACCCCGGTTCGCGGTGCGAGATTGTGATCACTCCCAGCACATCGCCCTGCATCAGCAGCGGCACCGCGATCATTGACCCCTGGCGCTTGCGCAGCGATCCGCCGGGGATCGAGACCCAGCGATCATCAAGGCCAATATCGTCAACCAGGGTACCTTTCCGCTGCTGGGCCACCCAGCCGGCGATCCCCGATCCGATTGGGAATCGAATATAGTTACCGGGGCTTGCCGGCACGCCATAGACGGCGCGGGTGACAAGCAGGCGGCTATCATCCGGTTCAACCAGCATAATCGAGGCGTGTTCGGCCTGCGAGATGTTGGCCAGCACCGAGAGCGAGGTACTCAAGAGCGTGTCCAAATCGAGGGTGCTACTTACCTCGGCTGAGATCTCGTTGATTGTCGCCAGACGATCTTTCTCGGTCTGAAGTTCGCGGGTGCGCTCCTCCACACGCTGCTCTAGCTCGACATTGAGCGAGCGCACCTCAGTGTAAAGATTGGCATTCTGGATGGCAATCGCCGCCTGACTGATCACACCCTGAACCAGATCTTGCTGAAAGCGCAGTTGCTCCACCGGGTTGGGATCCTGAAGGGTTACCACCCCGATCACCTTATCGTGCAGCAGCATCGGCAGGGCCATGACGCCGCACCCGTCCCGATACCAGGCTCCCTGCTGTGCGACATCGGGCGCAACATCGAACTGGATCTGCCCCGTGCAGAAGGCGCGGATCGCCAGATCACTCGACTGTGCGCGGCTAATCTGGAGGCCCAGGGTCGGATCGACACCCTCGCCGCAGGTATAGGTGGCGACAAGCACACCCGTCTCGGTAGCGGGCGGCATCCAGACCGCAATATGAACAACGCCGGTGAGCCGGTGCAGGCTGGTGGCCACCAGATCGAGCAACTGATTATGATCCAGGCTGGCCGAAAGACGCTGAGAGATATCGTTGAGTGCTTTTAATTGGAGGGCGCGTCGGTCGGCGGCGGAGGATGCCGAGTCCAGGCTCTCGGCGATAAACTCACGCTCGCGGAGCGCCTCCGCATTATGGGCGACCCACCCGTCGGCGAGGGTGCCGATCATATGCTCAAAGAGGGTATCAATCTCATCAATCCTCTCCATCATGTGGGCAGGGTCGCTCACCTGATGGTGCAGGAGTGTGCGGATGGTGCGGCGGAACTCGAAGATGCGGCTCAGCCGCTCGTTGAGAGCCTGATCGCGGATATCGTCGCTGTGGCTGATAGTCTGGAGGCGCTGGTCGAGCGCCGCGTAGTTGCCTTCGGCGGCGAGGATAAGCACATTATAGAGTTGTTCAACGTTTACCGCCGTTTCGCTAAGGGCAGCCACCGGACTATCGTCATCCGATAAGTCACCAAACATGGCCGAGAAAGTCGGCTCACTGATCAGATCGGCCCACTGGGTGGTCAGATCGAGGCGATGAGCGGTCAGCCATGTCACGAGATCGGTACTCA
The DNA here is from genome assembly GCA_037134395.1 of Chloroflexales bacterium. Lineage (GTDB taxonomy): Bacteria > Chloroflexota > Chloroflexia > Chloroflexales > Chloroflexaceae > Oscillochloris. The sequence goes on along the minus strand of JBAXMH010000186.1, from coordinate 4,039 downwards.
TCGGTATGATTACTCGCTGATACGAACAACCACCACCGTGGCGTCGTCATTCATCTTCCCATAGCGGCTTAGGATCAGATCGGCGAGCGGCTGCGGGGGCTGATCGTGGTTCATCTGGGTGTCAAGGCTAAAACGGCTAGAAATGCCATCGCTATATAAAACGAAGGTGTCACCCAAATTATAGCTGTAGCTCAACTTCAGGAGTGGTGGAAGCCGATATCCGAGAATGCCATTCTTTGAGATCGGCTTGATTGATAGGCTGCTGTAGACCTGGGCACCAATATTTCCTACTCCAATATAGGTAACAGTACGCTGGTGCATGTCGAAGGTGAGGATGCCGATTACCGCCCCGCGTGTGTTGTGCAGTGCGGTGTGGGCCTGGCGAATCACGTCAAGAGGTTCGCAATCGAGCTTTGCGCGGATCACCACGGCGGCACTGTCGGCGGCGCGTGCAGCCTCAACACCGCCGCCAAGCCCATCAATGATCGCTACCTGAAGCCCACTGGTGCCAAAAGGTTCTACCACAAAGACATCGCCGCTCACCGATTGGCCTTCTTTTGGGCGGCATGCGGCTCCCCAGTTAACGCTCATAGATCGATCTCCGAGGCGACATGAGCCACTTGATCGCATATACGCGTGTGCCTACGCCTACCTCTGACTCAATATAAAATTCGTCGGTTAGGCGGCGTACACCTGGGAGACCGGCTCCGAGGGTGTGGGCTGTGCTGTAGCCATCCTGCATTGCGAGATTGATATCGGCAATGCCTGGGCCGGTATCAGTTGCCTCAATCCCCATGCCTGAGCCATGTGTTGGGTCTTCGATCAGGCTGAATGCAAGTATCCCACCCCCGGCGTGGATCAGCAGGTTGCGCGATAGCTCAAGAATCGCAATCTCAACACGGGTGCGATCAACAGGTGTGAGGTTAAGTTTCTCGGCGACGGCTCTCCCCTGGCTCATCGCCAGGTAGACATCAACCTCTCGCTGGATCCGGCACTCCACTCTTTCCATGGTGAGCTCAGCTTTGTTCTTGCATCTAGACATGGTTCGCAGATATTTTACAGTTCTCCCCCCCTAGCCCCCCCGCAAGCGGGGGGGGAACCAAGGCGTTGTCTCCCCCCGCTTGCAGGGGGCTAGGGGGGGTAATCCAAACCACAACTACCGTAATACCCGATACCTGTTAGTCGGGCATCAGCGGCTATTTTGGTGTTGTGCGTGAACCGCATGGTTATCTGATGTGATGGGCCGTTTGTGGGGCATGACACCCGTACGATAACGCATTATAGCATGCCCCATGAATCTCAGGCGTTCCCATCAGCGCGGCGGCTGGCTCAATAGCGCACTATCGAGGCTGATGGTCACTGGCCCGTCATTAATGAGCGAGACTCGCATATGGGAGCCGAAGATGCCAGACTCAACCTGTATGCCCATAGCGCGTAGAGCGGCGGCGTAGTGGGCCACCAGAGGCGCAGCCAGATCAGGAGTGGCCGCGTCGGTAAAACTGGGGCGGCGACCCTTGCGCGTGTCGGCGTAGAGGGTGAACTGCGAGACGACCAGGGCCGCACCGCCGATGTCAATCAGTGAGCGGTCGAAGCGGCCCTCATCGTCGGAGAAGATTCGCAACTGGGCCGTTTTCTTGGCCAGCAGATCCGCATCAGCCGGGCCGTCGCCATGCCCGACCCCGAGCAGCACCAACAACCCCGCCCCAATTGACCCAACGATCTGATCTTCAACCTCGACCGATGCCTGAGTCACGCGCTGAATAATGGCACGCATCGTCTAGGACTCGGCAAGGTGCGCAAAGACAAGGCGGCCCGTCTGGGTTTGGTGAAGACGGGTGACGATCACCTCAACGGACTGGCCGATCAGATGGCGGGCATCCTCAATGATCACCGGGGTGCCATCTTCGAGGTAGCCGACTCCTTGTTGGCGGGCGTTGCCCTCATTGCGAATGATCACATGCAGACGCTGATCCTGAATCACGGGTGGGCGGACGGACTCGCTGAGTTGGTTCAGGCTCAGCACCTTCACCCCCTGGAGCCCAGCGACCCGATTGAGGTTAAAGTCATTGGTGATGATCGGACAGCTATACTGGCGGGCCATCGCCACGAGTTTATCATCCACCTTAGTGGCACCGGAGACCTCAATATTCACCACCTCAATGGACAGGGGAGAATCCTTCTGCATATTATTGAGCAATTCAAGGCCACGGCGTCCCTTGGCGCGGCGCAGATCGTCGCTCGAGTCGGCGAGTTGCTGGAGTTCGGCAAGCACAAACCCAGGGACGATCAGGGTACCCTCTAAAAAACCGGTGTGAACGACGGTGGCGATCCGTCCATCAATGATCGCGCTTGTATCGAGGATCAAGCGCCGCGTTGGTGGCTTCGCCTCTCTGGCGTCGAGGGTAAGGGGGGGAGTAGGGGTAGCACGGCCCCAGTGGCGCAACCCTTCAATAATATCGTGCTTGCGAATGCTGAAGACGGTGCCGCCGATATAGGCCAGAAGGGCGGCGGTGACTGCGGGCAAGTAGCGGTTGATGGGTTCGGGCAGAAAGGACATCGGCACAGTGAGCAGCACAGCGAAGATCAGGCCGATCATCACTCCTGCGCCGATCAAAAAGAGGTCAGAGAGGGGAATACTGCGTGATCGGCGTAGCAGATCCTCAATGGGCGCGATTGTCAGGTTGGGGGTGACAAGCAGGCCAAGACCAGCCCCCGCAAGGAACAGCAACTGAGTGGCGAACATCTGAAGTTCGTCGGGGTGCGGGTCAGAGAGCGAGTGTCCGATGGCCCATCCGAGGTAGGCCAAAGCGAGCATACCCGCGATCCGCACAAGGAAATTAAGGCTAACCTTCATAGTAAACATCGTAAGATCGCAGGAGGGAAAGTGTGTGAACCTTCCTCCCACGCCCCTACTTGCGAGCAATCAGATCGACAACATCGGCTAAGGAGCGAGCAGGTACGAGGGTGCTACCATTGGGTGGACTCACCTGTGAGACGGAGGGCAGCACCGCGTGGTGAAAGCCGAGCTTGGCCGCCTCACTGATCCGTCGGTCAATCTGGCTGACGCTGCGGAGTTCACCAGAGAGTCCTACTTCGCCAAGGAGTACCATGTCGGCAGCGATGGGCTGGTTGCGGAAGGATGACGTAATCGCCATCGCGACAGCGAGGTCGGCGGCGGGTTCGCTGATCCGCAGGCCACCAACAATGTTGACATAAATATCTTGGTTGAACAGTGGCATGCCGACGCGCTTGGTGAGGACGGCCACCAGCATCAGCAGGCGGTTCATATCAAAGCCGTTGGTGGTGCGGCGGGGTTGGGGATTGCTGGTGTTTGAGGTAAGGGCTTGCACCTCCACCAACAGCGGGCGAGTCCCCTCCATCATCACAGCTACGGACGATCCGGGCGTGCCAGCACTGCGCTCGGCGAGGAAGACGGCGGAGGGATTCAACACCTCGCGCATGCCATCGCCCTGCATCTCGAAGACGCCGACCTCGTTGGTCGATCCGAATCGGTTCTTCACCCCGCGCAGCAACCGATACTGGTGGAAGCGGTCGCCCTCAAGGTAGAGCACCACATCCACAATATGCTCAAGGACACGCGGGCCAGCGATGGCTCCCTCTTTTGTCACGTGGCCGACCAGGAAGACCGGGATGTGCAACTCTTTGGCCATCCGCATCAGGCGCAGGGCGCCCTCGCGCACCTGCGAGACACTGCCGGCGGCACTGGTCAACTCTTCAAGGTAGACCGTCTGGATCGAGTCGATGATCACCAGCTTGGGGCGCAGTTCACGGATCTGTTCAAGAATGGTGTCAAGAGAATTTTCGGAGAAGACGTAGAGGTCGTCGGCAGTCATTCCGAGACGTTCGGCGCGCAGCTTGATCTGCTGGGCCGACTCCTCGGCGCTCACGTAGAGGGCCGGGCCGACATCGGCAGCAAACTGGGCGGCCACCTGCGAGAGCAGTGTGGTCTTGCCAACTCCCGGATCCCCGCCGATCAGCACCACGGAGCCAGGGACGAGACCCCCGCCCAGAACACGGG
>JBAXMH010000185.1:0-9990 GCA_037134395.1 Chloroflexales bacterium | reverse complement strand
GGACATCCCAGAGGCGGGCGGTTTTGTCGGCGCTGCCGGTCAGCATCGTGCGCCCGTCCGGAGCGAAGGCCACGCTCGTCACCCCGCCCGTATGGCCAAGCAGGACACGGCGGGCGAAGGTCGCGTGGGTAGCGAGAGCCAGTGCCGCGTCGGCCTGGGGAGTGTCGGCCACCTGGATCGCACGGATGCTGAGCAGGGTTACACGCTCGGGGTCGCCGCCGCGTTGGAAGATCAGATTCGCCTCGGCGGCGAGGCGCTGGGCCTCCGAGCGGGTCAGGTTGGCGGCGGCCTGCGCTGCGTTTGCATCCGCAGCGGCCTGCCGGTTGAAGGCAAACGCGCTCAGCCCGAGGGCCACAACCAGAAAGATGGCCAGTGCGCCCACCAGATAGCGCAGCCGGCTCGCCGCCCGCTTCTGCAAGGTCAGCTCGCGCTCCTGGCGCGCAGACTCTGCGCTCACCTGTTGGTCGTGCGCGGCGAGGCTGTCGTGGATGTAGGTGGTCTCCTCGTCGTTCAGCGTCAGGTCAGTCGCAGTGGTAAGGGCGGCGAACTGGGTTAGCCGTGCGCCAGTCGCCAGAAAGCTCGGGTCGCGCTGTATCTGATGCCACTCGTGCGCCGCCGCTGCCAGCCGCCGCTGCACCAGCAGGTCGGTACGGCCCGCCTCCAGCCATCCGCGCAGCCGTGGCCAGGCGCGCAGCAACGCCTCGTGGGCGACCTCCACCGTCGGCTCGCGCGTGGCCGGGTCGTGGTCGAAGGTGAGCAGGCGTCCGGTACCGAAGGCGGCAAGCGCCTGCTCCGCACCGCTGTCTCGCAAGAGTACCTCGCTGCGTCGGACGCGCCGCCGAGTGTCGTCGCTGCCCTCGCCGGGCGTGGTCAGGCGCAGCAGCATCTGGCGCGCCATTGCCTGGCCTGGTGCGTCTAGCCCCGCGTAGATCGTCTCAGCGCTCTGAGCCAGGGATCCGGCGACGCCCCCGATCGCGTGGTATGCCGCGAGGGTGAGTAGCCGGCCCTGGCGCCGGAGGAACAGCTCGCTCAGGGCGTGCTGGAGCAGCGGCAGTGCCCCTGGCTGCGCGGTCACCGCCTCAAGCAGCGTCGCCTCCAGCCCCTCCTCCAGAGTCAGCCCGGCCCGCCGGGCCGGGCCGATAATGGCCTGTTCCAACTCGTCGGGAGTCAAGGGCCGCACCAGTGCAGCGCGCTGGTGGAACAGCTCGCCCACGTCAACATAGCGGAGCGGTCGGTCGAGCATGTCGGCGCGCAGTGTCACCACTACGCGTAGACGCGAACGCTCATCAAGTACAGCAGCGACCAGACTGTCGAGCAGGTGGGTTCGCACGCCCTCGTCCGCCGTCAGCGTAAACAGTTCCTCAAACTGATCGATGACAAGCAGCAGTTCGCTGGCCGGGTCGGCGGGGAGAACCAGGCGGGCCGCACGCAGCAGCCCTTGGTTGTCCGCGCCGAGGAGCGCAGTGAGATCCTCTGTCTCGACCCCGGCGGGGGCCACCCGACGCAGTGCCTCCGCCAGTGCGGCTATGGGCTGGCTGCCGGGCTGGAGATCGACAATGAACCATTGCTCAGAGCCAGGGAGCCCACCAGTCCGCAGGGCGGGCACCAGGCCCGCCCGCACGACTGACGATTTGCCGCTGCCGCTTGGCCCGATCACGGCTAGGAAGCGGGCCAGATCGCCGGTTTCGCCGAGCTGGCTGAGCAACTCCTGGATGAGGCTCTCGCGCCCGAAGAATCTCGGGGCGTTGGCCTCACTGAATGGGCGCAACCCTTGGTAGGGGTTGTCGGCGTCGGTGAGGTCGAACACGACGGTCGGGGGCGCGGCGGGGGCCGGAGGACTCAGCACACGAGCTGTTGGTGGGGCACCGACCGTGATCGCCGCCTGGAGCGCCGCGATCACCTCCTCGACGCACGTGAATCGCGCGGCGGGCACCTTGGCAGTTGCCCGCTGGATGACGTGGTCAAGGGCATTGGGCAGATCCGGGCGGTGCCGATCCAGGTGTGGCACAGTGGCGCTGAGGTGTTGCTGAATGTAGGCGGCGGGCGTTGGCCCCGCGAAGGGGCGCTGGCCAATGAGCAACTCATAGAGAAGTACGCCCAGAGCATAGATATCGGTCTGGGGGGTCACGGGCTCGGCGCGAATTTGCTCCGGTGCGGAGTAGGCGGGCGAGCCAAGGTAGGCTCCGGCGAAGGAGGCATCGGCGGGTGGGTGAGCCAGATTTTTGGCAATCCCGAAGTCGGCTAGGTAGGCGTTGCCCGTGTCGTCAAGCAGGATATTGGCCGGCTTGAGGTCACGATGGACGATGGCCGCGTGGTGCGCGGTGGCCAGGGCCATCCCCACCTGCTCGACAAGGCGCAGGGTGACGGGCAGGGGCGGTGGGCCTTGTTGGAGCAGGCTGAGGAGCGATCCGCCACGGAGGTAGCGCATCACCAAATAGGCGACGCCCGGCTCACGCCAGTAGTCGTAGAGCGGCACAATGTGTGGGTCCTCCAGACGGGCGACCAACTGCGCCTCCGCCTCAAAGCGGCGGATGAAGTCGGGGTGGTCGGCGTACTGGGGAAGGATGATCTTCACGGCCACCTCGCGCTCGACGAGGGGCTGCACGGCACGATAGACAGCGCCAAAGCCACCTTCGCCGAGACGAACGCCGAGTTGATAGCCACGGATGGCCCGACCGCTCAGGTCGGGGGCACCGATCTCCTCAGGGGCGAGGAGTGAGGTCTTGGGCGGTGTCGGTGGATTCTTGCCCTCGGGGATCACACTGCGGGCCTGACGGACAAAGGCCGAGCGCTCCTCAAGGGGGAGGGCAAGGGCAGCGGCGAGTCGCTCGGCGATCTGGCGCGAGGGGCGCAGGGCGCCGTACTCAATCTTACGCACCGTGATCGGCGCACAGGCAACCCGGCGGGCGAGCTCGTCTTGGGTGAGGTCAAGGGCGCGGCGGCGCTCGCGCACCAGACGCCCGAAGTGCGGTTCGGCAACCATACCTTACCTCGCGCATGTACGGGTACTGGTCTCACTGTAGCATGGCAATAGCCATGCTCATAGAGGTGTGCGACCACCTCTATCGCTTTTTGTATCAGTTGTCCATTCGATTCTGCGCACAACACCCGATGAAAATGGTACACGTGTACGTATGGCGGGCATCACGGTCAACGTCTCTGTCGTGCCACGAGTCCGAGTATCAGTCTGACGTGAAAATGAGCGGGTGTCGGGTAGGGGCACGTCGCGACGCGCCCCTACGATCCATTTTCATCGCGATGGTGTGCGCGCCCTGCGCATGGGTGCCTGAGGTGAATGCGGTACGGCACAACCAGGGAGTTACGCCACGATGGCTCACGATCCTGAGTGTGATGGAAGACACGGCCTACCCGCGCCGGCGCAGGGTGTACCACGCTGAGTCCATCTGCCGATCACCGACCACGGTAGTGCCGTACTCGACCGTCTCGAACGCGAATGTGTCCGCGAAGAGGTTCATGATCGTCGCGTCCGGGATACCGGTTGACCCCTCCTGATCCGGCTCGCGCAGGTGGGCAAAGAGCAGGAAGCATCCGGCTGGCCGCACCAGCCGCGCGACCTCCGCCGCGTAGGCGTGCAGATCCGCACCTTCAAACCCGTGCATACAGCCGACATCAATAGCGAGGTCGTATGGTCCCACGAGGAAGCTCAGGTCGGTCACAGATCCGACGTGCAGCCGCACCTGCGCCGCCATTCCTGCCGTACGCACGCGCTCCTCAGCCAGCGCGATCGCCTCAGGGACAAAGTCAACACCGTCGGCCTCCCACCCGCGTGCCGCGAGGAAAACGCTGGCGCGTGCGGTGCCACATCCCAGATCAAGGATGCGCCCAGAGGGCAGGCGCTCGGCCATGGCGATGATCTCGGGTGGCGGCAGATCATGATCCCACGGCAGATCGCCGTCACGGTAGCGCTGCTGGAAGCGGGTGAAGCGGGTCGGCTCCGGGGTGGTCATTCGCGTACTCCTTACTCGTGGCGGCACATATGATTGCATGTTGCGTCGCGCCATCCGTTACGTGGCTGTCGCCTTGCCGCATGCAGTGAGGTAACTCAGTGCCTCAGTGCCTCAGTGCCTCAGTGCTTTACCTCGCCGTACCTCAGGCGCGTGTTTGGGTGCGGTGAGCCAGAGCAGCGCGAGCATCAGCGCCGCCGAGCTGAGGCACCACATGCAGGTCGCCCCGATCACGAAGGGTTCCAGGAAGGTCAGGTAGATCGAGAAGAGCGTGCCGAGGAAGGCCAACATCGGGAGAGCGTTCGTGGCGAGGCCGGTGCTGTTCCCGCCCGTGCGACGCAGCCCCCAGGCCGCCAGGATCGCGCTATAGCCCATAACCCCCAGCACCCCGATCGGCAGCACACCAAACAGGCGGGCGTAGGGGCTCTGCTGCACGGTGTTGCAGTCGCCCACCGGCCCACACACTGCCGACGCGCCGCTCATTTCGATAAACGCCAGGTAGATCGCCACGCCCATGCCGACGATAGCCAGGATGGGGATCATGCGGATCCGCCACGCTGGCATCGCCCAGTCGAAGGGCGGGCGGAGCCGAAGCAGGAGCACCAGCGCCGAGCCGACCATCACCAGTAGCAGGCCGACGGCCAGCCCGTTCGCCAGCGGGTCGCGTTGGAAGGGGCTGAGGGCGGGGGCACTCGTCGCTGCGACCGCTGGCGCATCCGCGCTGAGCCAGGGCTCCAGGCCCGCGATAGCTGGCCAGTCGTTGCCACCGGCGGCGAGCGTGGAGACGATCAGCGCGGGGAGCCGGGCGGGGATCTCGTCGCTGCCGACCATCATGTCTTTTCCAATGAACAGGGCCGGCACGCCGACCCGATCCTCGGGGACGGCGAAGGTGGTGAGCGCGGTCTGGTAGAGGGCTTGCCCATTGGGCTGGCTCGCATCAACGGTGAGAATGCGCAGCTTGGCCCCGTAGTGTTCCTGGAGCGGCGGCAGCACCTGCTCCATCACAATGTGGCAGTGCGGGCAGGTGGGCAAGAAGAACAGCACTGCATGGACGACCGGGTCGGCGGCATGTGCTGAGCTTGCACCGAGCAAGGTGAGGAGTAGCACCACAAGGCCGAGGAGTCGGGCCATCGGTTCGGTATGGTGAGTGTACATCGGAACATCCTTTCCGTGATGTGTGACCGTGACTGATCACGGGTCACGCATCACGCGAGGCAGGCCGTGGCGTATTGCCGCGCTGCCTGCGGGTTCGGAGGCGCAGAGTACAAGCAATGCGCGCGCCGGGGAGGAGTCGCTATTCTCCCAGCTATGCGGTAGGACTGACTCGAAGAGCAGGCTGTCGCCCAGCCCCAGCAGGTAGTGCTGTCCATCCACGGTATAGCTGATGTGCCCCTCCAGGCAAAAGACGAACTCCTGGCCGGGGTGGATGATCGGCTGTGGCCCGCTCCCGGCTCCAGGGACGAGGCTGAGCAGCAGTGGCTCGATATGGCGCTGGGCCATGCCGACACCCAGGTCGGCCAGCGCACCGTGGGGGAATGTCGTCGGTTGATGCTGATCCGCTTTGAGGAAGACCAGACGGCTGCGGGGGGTCTCCGGCGTAAAGAAGGCGGTAATGGGCAGACTGAGGGCCACAGCGATCTGCTGGAGCGTGCTGACGCTCGGCGAGGTGCGCCCATTCTCGATCAGGCTGAGCGTGTTGACGGCCAGACCGCTCGCCTCGGCCAGCGCCCGGATCGAGATCTGCCGCGCTTCGCGCAGGGAGCGCAGCCGTCCGCCGACATCCACATCGCCACGCGCCACCGGCGCGTGCCGTGCGTCTGCACCGGAGGCCGGAGCCGTCGTCTTTGCCATTGCGATGATCCTCCCATTGTACCAGCTTCAGCGGTAACACCTAATATTATAGGTGATATTGCGGTGAACAGGAGTGATTTGTCCTATTTTAGTGGTTACATCACGACAACAACTACCTGCGGGCGGAATAGCCTGTGCCAACTACATAGGACAACACAAACGAGGTGGCGTGTGCCACCCCGTTTCTGTGCATTCCTTATTGTTAAGCGTCATCAGACCACCGGCATGCAGGCGTATGTCTCCCTCTTCAGCGCGATCGCACGCTGCGTGATGATAATGTGGCATCCTGATGCGCTCAGCGTGAAACCTGAAACCTCGCACCTGAAACCTTGTCTAAGCGGCGAGGCGACTCTTCTGGCATATCGCAGCAACAGGCGCAGGGCATCCTCTCTCCTACCGGGACAGGGTGCGCTCGATCCGCTGGTCGGGGATGAGCCAGATGATCGCCACCAACATGTAGAGCCCGCACGCGATCCACGCGTTCACAAAGGCCAGACAGAGCGCCACGAGGTAGATCACCAGCGACAGCACCCCCTTGCGGTCGCGGCCTATCGCGATGGCGAGTACCGATTCCTTGCCGTGAAGCGCGATCAGAGCGCGGGTGAGGATAAAGTAGGCCACCGCCGCTAGCAGCAGGACGATGCCGTAGAGCACGACTGGCCCGGCGCTAAAGGCGTTCTCGCCCATCCAGGCGGTGGCGAAGGGGACGAGCGAGAGCCAGAAGAGCAGGTGCAGGTTAGCCCACAGCACCCGCCCATCAACGTGCTTGACTGCCTGGAGCAGGTGGTGGTGGTTGTTCCAGTAGATGCCACAGTAAATGAAACTCAGCGCGTAGCTGAGGAAGACAGGTACCAGCGGCAGCAACGCCGCCAGATCGGCGGCCTGGGGTACCTTCAATTCGAGCACCATAATCGTGATGATGATCGCAATGACTCCGTCGCTGAAGGCTTCCACCCGTCCCTTATTCATCGCGCCTCCTCGACATTTCAAATCATTCTCAGGACGCAGTCCCCCATTCCCACCACCTGGGTGGCATACCAGGCACCCTCAGATTTCACTGCCACCTGGCGACCGAAGATCCACCAACTGGGCGTCTCGCCGCTCCTCCTTGGGGAAGGAGTCATAGATGTCGTCGCGTTTCCACTCCGGCAACCCGACAATAAAGGCCCATGTTTGCGCAGGATCCCACACGTTGCCCATGCTCACGTCCTCTGATAGATTGCGACGCCTTCGATGCTAAAGGTCACACGTACTCCTCCACTGGCCGCTCCGTCTACGGTGAGATAGTCATGGATAACTCCTGCATCTATACCCCGAGAGCATCGCAGAACAGGATCGCCGCACTTGACATCAGCGTCATATCTGGTAGGACTCGATGACGATGTGGTCGTTGTTTATGCGATCCTGTCGTTGCTTATAACTCAAAAGGATCCGCTCGTCGCTTCGATCCTTGACGGGAAAAAATGAGCGATGGAAGGACTCTTGAGTTACCTTTATATCAGTGTAGGCGGGGAATTATAGTATATCTTTGTCCCTCCGACGCCCCCGAAATATCGGGGGCGTCGCCGTGTGCTTAGGCGGTCGGTGTGAGGTATTCTACATGGGGACGTGGCACGTCAGTGCCGTCCTGGAGTCGCTGCAGCCCGACACGAAGGAACAGATTGCGCTAACCTCCGATACGACGATTGCCCTGACCCCTCGCCACGGCCCGGTTGACTACGCCGCGTGGGTGAAAATCCCGGCCAATACGGTGACGTTCGACGAGGGTGAAGGACGTAAACCGTACCGACTGGTTGTGACCGTCACCTATAGCGCGCCGCGCTTTCCGGCGGTTCCGCTCACCAGCGGTGTTGAAGCTCTGTCGTTCCAATCGAACTTCGCCCTGATTGCCCCGATAACCTATCAGAAGGCCACGGGTCTTCCCGGTTCAGAGACCGACTGCATGGACGGCCCGGAGATTCAGTTCTACATTGTGACGTGAGGGTATGGTTCAGAAGTGAGTAATCGTGGCATACACGAAACAGCTCGATGGACACTGACCACTTTAGGTCAGTCCATCGAGCTGTTTCGTGTGTACAGCAGTCACGCCGATTTTTCGCATAGTACTACAGTTGTAAATATCTTCACAGAAAGGCTCTCGCCGATCACCCCCCCTAGCCCCCCCCGCAAGCGGGGGGAACAACGCATTATTCCCCCCCGCGTGCGGGGGGGCTAGGGGGGGTAATTCAAACTACAACTGTAGTACTATGGAGACTGCTGAAAAAGTCCGGCCTACAACAGGTGAATCTATGGTTCTCCGCACCGTACCCACCGTCCCGCATGACGGCGTCCCACATCCGCCAGCTTGCGCTCAATAGCCGGATGCTCGCGCCGGATCTGGCGATACCGCTCCGAGCGTGCGTAGTCCCGCGCCGCCGCATACTCCGCCGCGTAGTCATTGATCACGACCTGGCGCCCGGTAGCTTTCGGCAGGCGGGCCAGACATTGGGCATACAGGGCACAGGTGGCACACGCACTGCGGCGGAAGCTATACTTCCAACCCGTATCCACCCAGTGCCGGATGCGGCGCGTCGTCGTCTTGCCGCTGGGACAGGTCATGGTTCCCTGCTGCGGATCATGCACAAAATCTACTGCGGTGACGGAGGGCGTGGGTTTCTCGCGGATGGGTGGCACGACCACCTCCAGATTCAGTGCCTGCGGATCGTGCCATTCCCGCAGCAACTCGCCACGAAACCCGGCTTTATCAATCGACAAGATGTGTACGTCATTGCCGTGAACGGTTTCTTCGTGGCGGAGCAAGGCGCTGGCATCGGTGGCTTCATCGCCCGCACGCCGATCCGTGGGCACGGGCTCCGGCAACGGCCCCAGGTTCGCGCTGACCTGATCGGCCCCGCCCACGATCTGGCGCAGATGGGCGACTCGCGGGAGCAGGCGTTCTTCGTCGGACAGGTCGGCGGGAGCGGTGCGGATGACCAGCGCGTGCGCCCGTTCGGCCACCACCACCTCCGCCGCACAGGGTTCCGCCGCATCAAGCAGGCGCGGGCGGGTCTGTGCCACCAGCCGAATAGTCGATGGAATGGCGATGGTGGCAATGATATGGGTGGCGTCTTTCAGACGCAGGCGATCCTTGACCAATCCTGCCGTGCGCGCCTGCGCCACCAACGCATCAAAGATCTGCTCGTACAACGCGGTGCCCAGGCGCTCCCGAAAGACGGTCAGCAGGGTCGGATGAGGCAGGGTATCGGTGAGCGCCAGGGCCAGAACGTACCGAAACGCGATATTCACCTGGGCGTGGGCGATTACGGCACGATCCGAGAGGCCGTAGTGCATCTGGAGATAGCACCGTTTCAACAGTACCACGGGGTCATTGGCCGGTCGGCCATCGGTGGCGTGATAACAGGGGGCCATGAGCGAGCGGAATCGCTCGAAATCCACCACCGTCAGCACCTGACGCAGGTAATGGTCGGCAGGCACCAGGGCGTCAAACACCTGCTGGTCCTGCGCACTCAGCAGCGATGCGTAGGTTGGCTTCAACATAGTGCGCTCCTTGCTTGAAGCGAATCGTACCACGGCGGCCCACATTTTTCAGCAGTCTCTAAAGCTGCTGGGGTTTACGGGGATGCCGCCCCATCCCACCGAGTCATTGTCGAAGCGTCTGGAGACCTCGTTGCAGAATATTGATCGCCGCATTCTCATCACGATCCATGACCAGCCCGCAATAGGGGCAGGAATGCGTGCGATCCCGCAACGTCTTGACCACCCGCACGCCATTCCCATACTGCGGATAGGTGAGCGAATCATACCGGCCAAAGCCTTTGAAACGGGAAAAACCGACCTCAGTGGCTCCCTCTTTCACTCGGCGAAAGAATGCGTGAAAAGCCAGATCGACTCGTATGCCGATGTTCTGGAGTACCTGACTATGGACGAGTTTCATGGAGGGGCGAGTCAGCTTCCAGAGCGGGAGGAGATTCAGCGTATCGTATTTACGCAGCGACTCGCCGCGTTCCTCATACGCCCGCTTGCGCTCGGCAAGCAGTTCGTTGTAGACCGAGCGGCTTTCCTCAAGCTGTTGCTCAAGAATACGCTGCTGGCCTTTTGTGTAACCGATCCGGCATCCAGCGACCTTACTCCGCTGCGGTTGGGCTGAGTTCGAGGCTGGCCCTGCTAGGGACGG
>JBAXMH010000184.1:0-10003 GCA_037134395.1 Chloroflexales bacterium | reverse complement strand
CAGGCCGAATACCGCGACCTGCACACCCAGCTACGCGCCCTGATTGATGCTGCCCGCTCGACCATCAAGCTTGGACGCGAGCCAGCCCAGTTCCCGACGCTTACGGAGATTGCCCCATGATCCTGCTCAACTACGCGCATCCCCTGACCGCCGATCAGTCTGCTCAGGTTGTTGCTCTGCTGGGGGAGGCTGCCGAGGTGCGCGATGTGCCCACGCACGTCGCAGCCTGCCGATGGCGGAGATCGCCGCCGCGATGGCCGATGCGGCGGGACTCAGCCCGACGGAGTGGCAGACCACGCCGCTGCTGATCAATCCACCGGGACTCGCGCCGCTGGCGCTGGCCCTGCTCGCCGAACTGCACGGGCGCAGCGGCTACTTTCTGCCCGCGCTCAACATCCGCCCCGTTGCCGGAGCCATCCCGCCGCGCTACGAGGTTGCCGAGATTGTCAATCTTCACGCCATCCGCGAGGCGGGGCGCGGACGGCGATGATGATTGCCGATTGCCGATTGCCTTCTAAGACATGGTTTCAGAGGGGCCGAGTTTACTTTACACTCTTGGCATATTTACCCCCCCTAGCCCCCCCGCAAGCGGGGCTGGATCGCCAAGGAGAACCAGCCGACCTTGCTCGATGACCTGCAGCTGCTGTTCAGTCCCCAGTTCATCGGCGATCACCTTCGTCATCGCGTGAAGCAGGGTCTGAGCGCGGGTACGGGGGGCGTCCTCCCGGATGGGGAGATGCGGGGTACACCCCTCGATGAGCCAGGTGGCCACGGAGGCCATGGCGTGGAGACGGTGCTGGCGGTCGGTGTCGGTGTGCAGACGGACGAAGAAGACCAGGGAGCCATAGTCAATCGGCGGAATGACGCAGTGGAGCGCGGCGGGAGCCTCCTCCTCCCACACGTGAATGAGGCGCAGACTGAGCTGGGCCAGCAGATAGGCGGTGCTGCGGGTGGGGGTGACCGGGCTCTCCATGGCGAAGGTATCCACGATCTGGGGGGTCTGGTCGGCAGGTTCGGGATCGACCTGATCGAGGAAGCGCAGCACATCGAGAAAGAAGGCGTCGGATGCGTGGTCGCTCATGTACGCATGAAAATCGGCCAGGGTGCTATGGTCAGGCGCACGCTGGGTGAGCGGCAGGCCGACAAACCAGCGCACGAGGAAATCGGTGCTAAGCAGTTGCTTCAACTCGCGGTCAGAGCAGGTGCCGGCCCAGGCGCGCACGAACTCGGCGCGAACAAGCTGCTCAATGGTGAAGTCCGGGGGCCGACCGGGGGTGCCGGGGGCGTGGTGAAAGCCGAGACAGGCCGCGACGACGGCAGACGGGTCGTACCATTGCTTCAGCGCGACCAGGGGGTGGTCGGCGCAGCGCCCGAACATGGGACCGTAGACGCGGGCGGTAAACCAGTCCATCACGGGGGCGAGGTGGTCGCCGAGCAGCGCCAGCACGAGCGGCGGAACGTCCGGGAGATCGGGGATGTCGGCAGAGGGAATCGATGGTACAATCGCCATGACGAACCGTTTTCTGTGATCTGATACGGGATCTGATATCCCTATCATGCCACAGAAGACGGTTCGCTCATCTGTATCAAATAATTAGCCGACAGTCTCCAACGCAGGGGATGATGACCACGTAGGGGCGGCTCGCGAGCCGCCCCTACGCAACGCAGGGGATGATGGCGAATCATTGTCTAGCCAAGAGCCAGAGCGAGGCGTGGTGTGCGGCGGGCGATCTCGGCACGTAGCCGCAGCAGGGCGAGGTCGCCCGCCTTTGCCTCAAGCATCAGGTCGAAGGGCTGTAGCCCGCGTGCGGCACTCAGCAGGCGCTGGAGGCTGCCGGTATCAATAAAGTCGGCGTGTTGGCCAGGGCGTGGTGGCAATACGGCGGCCTGCTGGCCAGAGCGCGACGGCAGCAGGTGGGCTTCACTGCGCTGGCTACTCAGGTGTACTTCCGGGAGCGTTTCGGGTGGCCATGTGGCTAGAGCCAGGCCAAGGGCAATGTCGAGCGGGATTGCCTCAGGATTCCAGATCTCCCAGTGCAGAGCGTCAAAGACCACCGGCACACCGCAGCGGTGATGCAGGGCAAGAAGTTGTCCCAAACTGTGGCCGGCGCTATCGTGTTCCACCGCTAGGCGCGAGCGCGCCCGCGCCGAGAGTGCGTGGTGGCGCATGGCGAATCGCTGGAGAGTCGCCGGGTCGGCAGCGGGGCCACCCACGTGTACCACAATGGTGCCCTCGATCCTCCCAGCGGGCCGGTGCGCGTCCAGCCGCTCAAGCAGGGCTGCCATTGCCTCGATCTGAGCCGCCCCATCTGCTGCGAGGGACTCATCTGCACAACCAAGGGCCACGCAGTGATCGAGGTGAGCCGTTAGCCGAGTACCCGTGGCAACAAGATGTTGGGCTAGCAGATCAATCTGCGCAGCGCACTCGTCAATCTGGCGCATAGCGTCAGAGACCAGCATACCCGCCGCGATGCGGTAAAATCGCACGCCGATCTGCTCGATGTAGCTCAATACATCGCCCAGACGCACAAGGCCAATGCTCAGGTGTGCTGATCGTCCGCTGCCTAGGCCGGGCCGACCAACGACACGCACCGGAAATCCGAGTCGGATCATAGGGATTCCGAGGATCAAAAACCGGAAACGTGTAGTATTATAACACGAAAACGTAAGAGCGACGCCCTTACGTTTTTGTGTTCACCTTGCGATGGTTGCGGGTATAGTAGCGGATCTGGCGGGGCAAGTTGCCGTCAATCGGTGTCTCGTGGAATGCCTGGACGATCTGCTGGGTAGCCAGGGATACACAGGCGTCAATCTGAACTGCGGCAGCACCATCAGCGCGTAGACAGCGCAGCTCAATCTCCCAGGGCACGCTACAGGCCCCGTGGGCGGCGATGCCGATCAGGTCGGGCATCACCTTGCTGTGGCGCAACCAGTTGAGTCCGAGGCAGAAGGCGGTGGCAGAGCAGGGAATTCGCTCAAGCGTGAGCAGGAGCAACTCAGCCTCATGGGCGACAGCGATCAGCAGGAGCGTGCGATCATCCGGGACAAGCTGATCCACACTGCGCTGTGGGATTTCTAGCAGATGCGCGAGAGCGTCGGCTAAGGGGCGGGTGAGGGTATCACCGCAGACGATGGCGGTGAAACTCCAGCGCGAGCTTTTGATCAGCGCAATCAGACGCTGGAGAGTGATACCGATATCAGGGTAGGAGAAGTGGAAATCGTGAACCTCCTGCACATTTAGCCCATCGTCGTGGGCCGAACCGAGGTAGATCACACCTTCCTGGGCGTAAAGCTGATCTTTGACCGTCGTGAGGCTGCGGAACTCGCGGTAGCGCTCGACGGTGTTGATGTTGTCGAGCAATTCGACCTGAACCTGCGGACTATTGGTGAGCAGCAGTGCGCGGCCAAAGGCGCTCATCGCCTCATCATAGTTACGCATTCCCAGGTAGCACTTGCCCGTCAGGTTGTGGATCTCCCAATCGCTGGGATAGTTGTTCAAGGGCATCTGGAGGTGGCTGAGGGCCGCGCCATAATCGCCGCAGGCATAGTGGATCAGCCCGATCTCGAAGTGGGTGGCGGAGTCGTTCGGGTCAAGGTTGAGGCAGTGACTAAAGGTATCCAATGCCTCATCGTAGTGTTCCAGTTCCACCAGGATATAGCCGAGGTTGAAGTAGGCCAGGAAGTCACCGACAAGGCTGGCGACGGTACGAAACTCATCGGCGGCCTTGGTGAGCAACCCGCTGCGCTGGTAGTAGAATCCGAGCGCGTTATGGGCCTCAGAGAGGTAGGGATAGCTAGCGATGGCCTGACGGTACGAGTCAACGGCCTCGGCGATGCGGTTCGAGCGCTCAAACGCTATGCCGCGTTGAAGGTGGCGCATACCTGATTCGCGGTTTTTGTGCTGCTCTTCCTGCATCGTACGTTTCTCCTGGTGCTATGTAGAGGGTAAAGAGTGGAAGTACGGTTCCTTTAGGTTTTAGCATCAAGCACTGCCCGTTGGGCTGCAATCAGCCTGCTGATCCCGCGACCGGCCAGATCGAGCAGGGCGTCCATCTGCGTCCGGCTAACCGGCTCGCCCTCAGCGGTGCCCTGTACCTCGACAAATGCGCCGCTGTCGGTCTGCACCACATTGCAGTCCATATCGGCGCTGCTATCCTCACTATAATCAAGATCGAGCAGCAGTTCGCCACCGACAATACCGACGCTCACGGCGGCTACCGCCCGTACCAGAGGATCGTGGGTCAGCGTGCCGTTGGCCTGAAGCGTGCGCAGGGCCAGGGCGAGGGCCACATATCCGCCGGTGATCGCCGCCGTGCGGGTGCCGCCATCGGCCTGGATCACATCGCAGTCTACGGTAATCAGACGTTCGCCGAGGGCGGTAAGATCGACAGCGGCACGCAGCGCACGACCAATCAGACGCTGGATCTCCTGGGTACGCCCGCCGGCTCCGGTGCGCTCACGCCGGGTACGGGTGTGAGTTGATCGCGGTAACAGCGCGTATTCGCCGCTCACCCACCCGCGCCCCTGGCCGCGCAACCAGCCCGGCACATGATCTTCAATGCTGGCTGCGCACAGTACCCGCGTGTTGCCACAGCTAACCAGGGCCGAACCCTCGGCGTAGGGTGCGTACCCAGGAATGATCTCGATCTGGCGTAGCTCGTCAGCGAGCCGCCCATGATGTCGTGTCATGGATTCTCCATCCGAGTAGGGAATTGTACATATCATACCACAATCTGTTTTTAATAATCGTTCTCGTCCTTCTAGGGTGTGGCTGGTGCAAAGTCAGTGAACCCCCTCTCCCCCTGCCTCCTCTCCCACGAGGGGAGAGGGGGTATTCCGCACCAGAAAGCGATTCAGCTCCCCTCCCCCCGCGTGGGGGAGGGGCTGGGGGTGGGGGAGCGGGCAGCAATTTGAGAACTTTGCAACAGCCCTGCTTCTAGGGTGTGGCTGGTGCAAAGTCCTCAGCGGGCGACTGAAGTCACGCCACAGGGATGCTTGCGCGTCGGGCGTCCGGCGTCGGCCTGCGCCGACGCCGGAACCGCCCACGATTTTTCACCAGCCCTAGGGCGCAGTCTCGCAGCGACCTTCGAGTAGTCCAAGCACCTCGTCGCGCATGGGCAGCGAGGACTGGGCACCGGGTCGGGTGGCGGCCAGGGCACCGGCGGCGCAACCCCAGCGCAGCGCCTCAGTTGGGGAGAGACCCTCGGAGAGGGCCACGGCAAACCCGCCGACGAACGCATCTCCGGCGGCGGTGGTGTCAACGGCCTGGACTTGGAAGGCAGGCAGGATGGTGACGCCACTTGGGCCAAACATCGCCACGCCCCCCGCGCCAAGGGTGATGATCACGTTCGGCACACCGCAGACGGCGCTCACGGCGCGGGCCAGTACCTCTGGCGGGACACCGCCAGACTCATCGAGAAAGACGGCGGCCTCAGTCTCGTTGGGTACGAGGTAATCCACATGAGCCAGCAATTCGCGGGGCAAACGTTTGATGGGGGCAGGGGCAGGGTTCAAGATCACCGTCGCCCCGGCGGCGTGGGCGATGGCGGCGGCGCGGATAACGACAGGGAGGGGAACCTCGAGTTGGAGCAGCAGCACGCGGGCGGCAGCAATCAGCGGTGCGACGGCATCCACATCCTCAGGCGTCAGAGCCGCGTTCGCACCGGGCGCGATCACAATCGTGTTCTGACCACCTACCTCCACCGTGATCAGTGCTACGCCGGTGGACATGCCGGGCGTCGGCAGCACATGCGTCACATCCACCTGATCAACCTCGGCAGAGATTCGCAGCATCTCGCCAAAGCCATCGGTGCCCACGCGCCCGATCATCGTGGTGCGTGCGCCCAGGCGGGCGGCAGCCACCGCCTGGTTTGCCCCCTTGCCACCGGGGTAGGTGGCAAACGGCCCTCCGCTCAGCGTCTCTCCCGGTCGAGGCAGCCGTGGCGAGCGGACAACCAGATCCATATTCAGCGAACCAACAACAATAATCATTACGCTCCTTCAAAAAAGTTCTCTCTCTTCTTCTGAAGAAGAGAGACTCTACAATCGCAGAAAGCTATAACAAACCGAAGGCAAAAAACGATCCAACAACGCAGGCACAGGACAGGGCCAAACCGGCCACCACCTGCATCAGCGTATGGTTGCGAGTACGCAGTCTGGCCCAGCCCAGGCTCAGGGCGCAGAGCCACAGAACAAGGCCGATGGGTTTGGAATAGAGGGTGGCGATTGTGGCGCAGGAGCCGATCCCTGCCGCGTGGATGCTGATCTTCCAGAACAAGTTGATGAACCAGGATGTACCGTTGAGCAGGGCCGCGCTGGCAAGCATGGCCACGAAGGGCGTTGGCGCGTCCAGATAGATCAGCAGGGCGATGCCCACCAATACCGTGAACATGCCGAACAGATAGAGTTCGTTTCGCTGCGAGCGCACCGAGACATCGTCATCGGTATAGGCACCCTGGCGCAGCCGTATGGTGAAAAAGATCGTTGGCGGTAGCACCTGGATCATGGTGCAGAGAGCGGCCCAACCCAGGCCACGCGATAGAGGCAGAGGTCGTACACCGAGTATTCCAACAATAAAAATGCTGGCCACGCTGAGTGTGACCGGGTGAAAAATCTGTGAGATCGAGCGGGCCACGGCGTAGCCGCGTCCAGGAGGAGCGCCACGTCGCAGAGCCTCGGCGGTTAAGTCATTGTGCTGTGTCATGTTTTCAGTCCGTCATGCGCGTGGGCTGGCCAGTGTGCGGTAGATGTCAATCAGACCAGCGGCAGCGCTGTCCCAGCTAAAGTGCTGGGCCTGGGATGGGCCAGCGGCGCGTAGCCGCTCGTGTTCGCCCAGGGCGCGGGCAATCCCGCTCGCGATGGCCGCATGGTCGAGTGGGTCAACCAGCACCGCCGCGTCACCGACCACCTCGGGCAGGCTAGAGACAGATGCCGTTACCACCGGAGTGCCGCAGGCCAGCGCCTCTAGAACGGGTAGGCCGAAGCCTTCGTAGAGTGAGGGGTAGACGAAGGCGTTGGCCAGATTATACACCCCCGGTAGATGGGCGTCGTCCACAAAGTCGAGGAAGCGCACCCGCTCGGCCAGATCCAGGCGATCCACGGCGGCAAAAATCTCTTCATAGAGCCATCCGCGCCGTCCGGCAACCACGAGATTGAGATGAGGGTACGCGCCCCCAGCGGTCAGTTGCGCGAACGCTGCGATCAGGCGCACCAGATTTTTGCGCGGCTCTAGGGTGCCCACAAAAAGCAGGAACGACTCAGGCAGGCCGAGTTGCGCCCGCAACGGCTCGCATTCGGCGGCGGGCAGCGGGCGAAAGCGCGGGTTTACGCCGGGGTAGAGCAGACGCACCCGCTCCTGACCCACATCTAGCAGCCGACTCACATCCGCGCCGGTGGCCAGCGAGTCGACCAGCACCAAATCGGCGCGGCGCAGCGAGCGCGGCACAGCGGACATAAGGTAGCGGCGCAGGCCAGCATCCGCCGTCTCCGGGCGCACCATAAAGGTTAGATCGTGGACGGTGAGTAGGGCGCGGGCGCGGGTGGGCGGAAGGACAAAATCGGGGGCGTGCAGGATGTCAATCTTACCGATCAGCGCCTCGACCGGGATGGGCAGACGCAGGCGCTGCCAGAGAATCGTCAGCAGGCGCGGGCTGAGCGGGATGGGCCGGGCACGTACATGGGGGTTTGCGGCACAGAGGGCGGACAGATCGCGCAGGTAACGACCATCGGGCGGCAGCCCACCCGCCGCGTAGAAGAGTACATAGCGCAGCGAACGGTCACGCGGCACCGTAGCGGCGATCAGTTCGCGAGTGTAGCGCCCGATCCCCGCGCCCTGCCATGCCGCTGCCGTGTAATCAACACCAATAATCATCAGGAAAATTCAGTGTATCGCGTGGATGTCGTTAACGAACCCAAGCAGCGGTCTAAACGTGCGCCGGTGGAGGTGGCACATCCCGTGTTGGTCGAGCGCCCGCTGATGTTCAGCCGTGCCGTAACCCTTGTGGGCGGCGAATCCATAGGCCGGAAAGGCCAGATCTGCCGTTCGCATGAGCCGGTCGCGGAATACCTTGGCCACCACCGAGGCCGCAGCAATGGAAAGGCAGCGTGCGTCACCCTTGATCAGTGCCTCTTGCGGCAGAGGTAGATCCGGCAGAGGCAGAGCATCAATCAGCAGCGCGTCCACCGCACAAGGAAGGGCAAGAAGGGCAATGCTCATCGCCAAGCGGGTGGCCGGGACAATCCCATAGGCATCAATGAGGAAAGCCGGAACGACACCCACACCAACTCCCAGAGCGTGGGCGTAGATGAGATCGTAGCTGCGCTCACGTGCTATTGCGCTCATCTGCTTCGAGTCATTCACACCGGTGAGGATGTCGGAATTGTCGAGGACATCGGGGGCGATCACCACAGCCGCAGCCACCACCGGCCCGGCCCAGCAGCCGCGCCCCGCCTCGTCAATTCCTGCCGGGCGGGACAGCCCCCGTCGGCGCATCGCCTGCTCATACTCTATCGTCGGTGCCATAATTCAATGCAATATTCGCTCATTCGCTCCTATTCGTTACCCAGATCGCCCACCAGCACCAGAGCCTGGCTTGGGCCAACGCGCACCCAATGCGTCTCTAGCGAAATGTCACCGATCCTCAGTTCTGTTGTTTGCGGCCCTGCCTGCGGCCCTGCCTGCGGCGCGGGCGCATGGAGCGTGAGCCAGTAGGCAAGATTGACCAATCGTGTATAAAAGCTGCGGTCAAGCTGTGCCAGCGGCAGAATCACCACCCGACCGCCAGGCGCGAGGACACGGCGGATCTCAGCGTGGGTGCGCGGATCGGCGATATACTCGGCGGGGAAGGTGGCGAGAACTGTGTCGAACGTGGCTGGGGCGAAGGGGATCTGCTGGGCGCGACCTTGAGCTAGGCGGGCGGGGTATCCGGCGCGGCGAAGGCGGTGGTGCGCGATAGAGATCATCTGGGGCGAGGCATCGAGTCCCCAGGCGGCGTGGCTATCGGAGGCGAGGGCGAGCTGGACGTGGCCGGGGCCAAACCCCAACTCAAGCACGCGCCCTCGGATGAAGGGCAGCGCGGTGAGCGCCCAGCGCCGCCAGAGTCCCCGTGACACCGCTGCGGCGACCGCATCATACGCCCAGGCACACTCGCGGTAGAGCCGCTCGAAACCCCAGTGAACGGCGTACCTCTGGGCGCGCAATGCAAAATGCAAAACGCAAAACGGGTCTGCCTCATTGTGCGTTTTGCGTTTTGCATCTTGCATTACCTAGTCCCGGCGCTCCTTAATGCGGGCAGCCTTACCCGTGAGGCCACGCAGGTAATAGAGCTTGGCCCGTCGCACCTTGCCACGGCGCATCACCTTAATGCTATCGAGGCGGGGCGCATGAAGCAGAAAGGTACGCTCGACGCCGATGCCGTGAGAGGCGATCCGGCGCACCGTGAAGTTCTCGTTGATTCCGCCACTGCGGCGGCGGATCACCACGCCCTCGAACTCCTGAATGCGCTCGCGGGCGCCCTCAACCACCCGCACGCCGACGCGGACGGTGTCGCCGACCCGAAACTCGGGGATTTCCTGCTTATACTGGCGTTGGGCCAGTTCGGTCAAAATCTGCTGCGACATTGCCCGTCGCTCCTTTCGTCCTGCACCTGTACGCTACGTTTACCTGGGAGCCGCAGACACAACGGGCACGGCCCGCTACGATCTGACATAGAAGATGGCAGGTAGCGCAGTGCTACCTGCCAGTACGGCTCATCGCTGGTGGCGGATTATAGCATAAGGGTAGCAGGGCGGCAAGTAGGGACAATTCTTCACCCCTACAACCCCCGCAAACAATGCCATTTGACAGATCCGACACTCGTTGCTATACTGCGCCCCGTCAGTTGAACGCGGCCCGGTACGGCAAGTCATACGGTTGTTTGACACGCCGACGAAGCTATGATAGACTGGCAAAGTTGTGACGAGGACGGCTGCTTCGGCGGAACGCTCAAGGCCAAATGGATAGGGA